>CAIMWE010000023.1 GCA_903845115.1 uncultured Acidobacteriota bacterium
ATCCGGGCGGCATAGTCGGCCTCGGAGACGCCGTAGATCTCGCGGAGGAGCCGGAAGCTCTCGATCACGGCGATGTCCCACCAGAGCTGCGTCCGCTGCCCGAAGACGACGCCGATCCTCTTCGTGTAGACCCTCCGGTCGTGCCAGGGGACCATGCCGTTCACGACGATCTCCCCCGAGGTGGGGGTCAGGATGCCCGTCAGCATCTTGATCGTCGTCGACTTTCCGGCGCCGTTCGGGCCGATGTAGCCGACCATCTCGCCCCGGTCGAGGGAGAAGGAGACCCCGTCGACGGCGCGGAGCTGGCTCGTCTCGCTCCGGAAGAGGGACTTGAGCGCCCCTTTCAGGCCCGGCTCCTTGCGAGAGACCCGGAAGACCTTGACGAGGTCCCGGACCTGGACGAGCGGCCCGTTCACGGGACCTTCTTTTTCCCCGCCCCGTCCTCGCACGAGACCGCGATGGCGAGCTCCCCCTTGATGCCGGGCCGCGCGTCGAGGAGCGAGGCGACGGCCGAGGAGGGTCCGCGGAGGATCTCCTCGTGGAGCTTCGTCAGCTCCCGCCCGACCGCCACGGCGGGGTCGTGCCACGCGGAGGCCATCTCGCGGAGCGAGGCGACGACGCGGAACGGCGACTCGAAGAGGACCTTCGTCCCGGGGGCCGCGGCCCAGGAAGCGTACCAGCGGGAGCGCTCCCCGGAGCGGGCGGGGGGAAAGCCGAGGAAGGTGAACGGCACGGCCGGAAAGCCGGACGCGGCGAGGATCGCCAGGACCGCGGAGGGGCCGGGGATCGCCTCCACGCGGTACCCGGCCGCGGCGGCGGCCGAGACGACGCGCTCCCCCGGGTCGGAGACGAGCGGGGTGCCGGCGTCCGAGACGATCGCCACGTCCTCGCCCCGGGAGAGCCGCTCCAGGATCTCCGCCACCCTCCGGAACTCGTTGTGCTCGTGACACGAGAGGCGGGGAGTGGTGAGGCCGTACCGCGCGAAGAGGTTCCCGGTCCGCCGGGTGTCCTCGCAGTAGACCGCCGAGGCGTCGGCGAGGGCCTGCCGGGCACGGGGCGAGAGGTCGTCGAGGTTGCCGATCGGCGTGGCGACGACGAGGAGGCGTCCGGTCCGGGCGGCGGTCTCGGGCACGCCCGGATGGTAGCCGGTAACATGGTTAACATGGGGCCGATGGGTCTTGCCGTCGTCTCGGCCGTTTCGCTCCTCGCGCTCCTGGCGGCCGGGGAAGCGCCGCGGCCGCAGGTTCTCGACCGGATCGCGGCCGTGGTCGGCGAGGACATCCTCCTCGAGAGCGACGTCGACCGGTACGCGGCGCTCGGCCTCGTCGAGCGGAGAGCGGGGGAAGACGAGGCCGCGTACCGCGAGAGGATCCTGAACGAGCGCGTCGTCGAGCTGCTGCGGGGGCGGGAGCTCCGGAAGACGGCGGGCTTCACTCCGGACGCCCAGGACGTAGAGGCCCGGTATCGCGCCGTGGCCGACCGCGTCTCCAGGGAACGGGGCGTCCCGTTCGCCGACATCCTGGCCGCCGCCGGGATCAGCCGGGAGGAGGCTCTCGACTGGATCCTTCACGGCCTCGCGATCGAGACGTACGTGAAGGAGCGGCTCCTCCCGGCGGTGAAGGTCACGGACGAGGAGATGGCCGTCTTCTACAACGGCCCCTTCCAGGTGGAGGCGAAGTCGAAGGGGCTGAGCGAGGTGCCGCCCCTCCGGGAGGTCGAGGACCAGGTCCGCGTCCTGCTGCGGGAGAGGAAGCTGAACGCCGAGATCGAGCGCTGGACGGACGAGCTCCGGCAGAAGACCCGCGTGATGATCTACCGGCGGCCTCCCGACCGGCCGGGTCAGGGCTCGAGGGAGTAGAGGATGCGGTTGGTCAGGACGCGCCGGAAGTACGCCCGGGTCTCCGGATAGGTGATCGCGGCGAGGAGCGCCTCGGAAGGGTCCTTGCCTCCCGCGATCCAGAGGGAGGTCTGCCCGGCGCCGGCGTTGTAACCGGAGACCGCGGACGGGCCGTCGCCGTTGAAACGGGCCAGGAGCGAGCGGAGCGTCCGGGCCCCGAGGCGGAGCGACCGCGCCGCGTCGTAGAGATCGGCGTACGCCGGCGGCGATTCGTTCAGCTCGAGGGCGGCGTCCACGGCCGCGGGGAGGGTGAGCTGCATCAGCCCGCGGGCGGCGGCGGGGGAGACCGCCTCCCGGTCGAACCGGCTCTCCTGGCGCATCACCGCGTAGAGGAGGTCCTCGGGGACCTGGTGCTCCAGGGCGGTCTCGGCGACGAGCCGGCCGAACGGGCGCGGCGTGAGGGCGCGCGCAATCCCGGCGGGAGCCACGTCGAGGAGGAAGTCGTCGGGGATCTTCCGGTCGAGGGCCTCCGCCGCCTCGAGCGACGCGGGGCCGGCCGCCGCCTCCTCGGAAACGTGGACCGCCACGATGCAGCCGGTGACGGTGTCCAGGCGCCTGAACTCCCGGGCGATCGGCTCGGCTTCCTCGGGCAGCCCGAGCTGGAGGAGCCGGCACGCGGCGGCGTCCCCGCAAGAGGCGAGGAGGAGGTCGTCCGTCCAGGCCGGCGCCAGGAGGATCGGCGCGTAGGCCGGGAGCTTCTGGTACGCGACGCGGAGCAGGTCCCGCGCCGAGGCGTCGCCGAGAAGGGCTCCCGGGGTCAGCAGGGTCCTGGCCTCCGCCGCCTTCCCGGCCCGGAGCGCCCTCTCGCCGGCCGCATGTCTCGCCTTCAGGAAGGCCGCCTTGGGGCCTCCGGGCAGCGCCTCGAACCGCCGGCGGGCCATCTCGCCGACGGCCGAGTACGGCCGCTCGGCGAGGACCCGCGCGTAGGCCGCGAGCGCCGCCGGCGTGTCGCCCGCCGCCTCGGCCGCCCGCCCCTGCCAGAAGGGGAGCTCGCTCTTCCACGGGTCGGGGAGCCGGCGGTGCCTGGCGAGCGAGTCGATCTGCGAGAGGGCGCGCGCCGCCCCCGGCGCGTCGCCCCTCTCGGCCCGGCGGGAGAGGAGGAGGAGGATCCCCTCGGTTCGCCCGGCCTCGCGCGCGAGTGCGGCGCGGAAGAGGATCCTCTCGGCGGTGTCGAGGCGGTCGCGCCGGATCTCGAGGCGGGCCCGCTGGAGCGCGGCCAGGCCCGACGGCCCGATCCCCCCGCGCTCGACCTTCTCGAATTCGCGCGCCGCTCCGTCGAGGTCGCCCGTCTTCTCCAGGGTCGCGCCGAGGTTGAACCGGACCCGGCCGAGGAAAGCGGAGGTGCCCGGGCCGTCGTCTTTCCGGGAACGGGCGGAGCGGAGGGGCTTCGGCCAGCCCTGGAGGATCGCGCGGAAGTCGTCCGCGGCGAGGGTGAACTTCCCGCGCGAGACGCGCAGCCGCGCCAGCTCGAAGGCCGACGTGAGCCGGTCGAGCGGGTCGGACCTCCGGCGGGTCCGGGCGTCCCGCTCGACGGCGAGCCGCTCGGCGAGCTCGAGGTCCCGCTGGGCCCGGGCGGTCTCGATCAGGAGCGCGAGGAGGGAATCGGAGAGGTCGGCGGGAGTCCGGCCCTTCAGCTCCCGGGCCAGGACGATCGCGGCGGCGTCGTCCCGGCGGGCTTCCGCGAGGAGGGACGCGCGGAGGGCAGCGGCCTCGCCGTCCTTCCCTTCGTGCTCCAGCGCCTCGGCCCTGAGGGCCACGATGCGCCGCCGCTCGCGCGCCCCGGTGTCGGGCCGGGCGGCGACGAGCCGGGCGAGCGCGAGGGAGTCGAAACGGGTCTCGAGAGCGTCGAGGGCGATGCGGATCGCCCTTCGCGCCACGGGGCTGTCCTTTCTCTGGAGGAGCGGGAAGAGGTGGTCCAGGGCGGCGGACCCTTCTCCGCGAAGGAATCTGATCCTGGCGGCCGAGAGCCTTGCCGGGACGTCGAACAGGTCCCCCGTGGCGATGTAGCGCTCGAACCGGGGGAGGGCCTCGTCGGTGCGGCCCGTGGAGGCGAGGGCCCGGGCGGTCAGGTAGTCGAAACGCCCCTCGGCGTAGCGTTCCGGCTTCTCGTGCTGGAGGCGTACCAGGAGCGCCAGGACGTCCTCCCAGCGCCGCTCCCGTGCCGCTCGCGCGAGCGACGTCTCGAGCGGGGACCCGGGCTCGGCCCCTGCCGCGGGGAGGCAAAGGACGAGAAGGAGCGCGAGGAGCGGGGGGATCAGCCGGCGGGCCACTTGAAATGGCGTCCGGCCATCAGGTGGACGTGGATGTGGAAGACGACCTGTCCCGCGCCGGCTCCGTTGTTCACCACGACGCGGTAGTCGTCGAGATCCAGCTTCCGGGCCACCTCGGTCACTCCGGCGACGAGGTTGCCGAGCAGGGGCTCGTCGGCGCGCGTCGTGTCGGAGAGCCGGTCCACGTGTCTCTTCGGGATCACGAGGACGTGGGTCGGCGCCTTGGGCGCGATGTCCCGGAACGCCAGGACCGTGTCGTCCTCGAAGACGATCTCGGCGGGGATCTCTTTCCGGATGATCTTGCAGAAGAGGCAGTCGGGCTTCGTGTCGCTCGCCATGGGCCGATTATCCCGAAACTCGCTCGACGCCGGCCCCGAGGGCCGTCAGCTTCCCCTCCATCCCGGAGTAACCCCGGTCGAGGTGGTAGATGCGGCGGACGAGCGTCTCCCCTTCGGCCACCAGCCCCGCGAGGACGAGAGCCGCGGACGCGCGGAGGTCGGAGGCGGTGACGGGGGCCCCCTGGAGGCGGGAGGGGCCGTGGACCGTGGCGGTGTGCCCCTCGACGTCGATGCCGGCGCCGAGGCGGACCAGCTCGACGGCGTGGAGGAACCGGTTCTCGAAGATCGTCTCGGCGATTCGCGAGGTCCCCTCGGCCTGCGTCATCAGGGCCATGAACTGCGCCTGGAGGTCGGTCGGAAAGCCGGGGTGCGGTCCGGTGGCCAGGTCGACGGGGCGCAGCGGCCCGTCGCGCCGGACCCTGACTCCGCTCTCCGTCTCCTCGACCGAGGCGCCGGCGGCGGCGAGCGCGGAGAGGAACGCCGGGAGATCTGACGCCCGGGCGCCGGCCACCGTCACGTCGCCGGCCGTCAGGGCGCCGGCGGCGAGGTAGGTCCCGGCCTCGATCCGGTCGGGGACGACGACGTGCGGCGCGGAGCCGGTGCCCGAAAGCCGCTCGACCCCCTCCACGACGACGGTGGAGGTCCCTTCGCCCGAGATCGACGCCCCCATCTTCCGGAGGAGCCGCGCGAGGTCGACGACCTCGGGCTCGAGGGCCGCGTTCTGGATGCGGGTGGTCCCCCTGGCCAGCGTGGCCGCGAGAAGGACGTTCTCGGTCCCGGTGACGGTGACGGTCGGGAAGCGGATGGTCGTCCCCTGGAGGCGCCCGGCGAGCGTGCCGACGCGGGAGACGTGGGCGTGAATGTACCCCTTCTCGACGGCGACGCGGGCCCCCATCGCCTCGAACGCCTTGACGTGGAGGTCGACGGGCCGGACGCCGATCGCGCAGCCCCCGGGGAGCGAGACCCACGCCTCCCCGAACCGGGAGAGGAGCGGGCCGAGGACCAGGATCGAGGCGCGCATCGTCCGGACGAGGTCGTACGGAGCCTCGGTCGAGCGGACGTCGTGGGCCGAGAGGGAAACGCCCCCGCCGGGAGAGAGCGCGACCGAGACCCCCATCCCGGTCAGGAGCTTCTGCATCGTCCTGATGTCGGCGACCGCCGGAACCGACTCGAGGCCCACCGGCTGGGCGGTCAGGAGGGCGGCGGCGAGGGCGGGGAGGGCCGCGTTCTTGGCGCCGCTGACCGGGACAGTGCCGGCGAGGCGACTCGGGCCGCGGATGAGGAAAGCGTCCAACGGGGGCGGAGTTTACGCCTGGCGAACGTCCGTGCGGATCGCGGTGGCCGTCCGGGGGATTCCGGCGGCGTCGAGGCGGATGGCCGAGAGACGGAACGTCCCGGAGGCCTCGACGAGGTCGCTCACGGCGCTCGCCTGCCCGTAGCCGAACTCGAAGACGAACGGGGCCCCCGTTCGGACGAGAGGCGGCAGGGAGGCGAGGAGCTCCCTGAGCGGGTCGAGACCGTCGGCGCCGCCGAAGAGGGCGAGCGAGGGCTCGTGGTCGGAGACCGTCTTGTCGAGGTGGGGGGCGTCCTCGAGCGGCACGTAAGGGGGGTTGGCGACCACGAGGTCGAACGGCGGGGCGCCGCCGGCGGCGGGCCGGAGGGCGGAGAGCCAGTCGGAGCCGACGAAGGAGACCCGTCCGATCGCCCCGAGGGCTTTCGCGTTCTCGAGGGCGAGGGCGAGCGCGGCGGTCGACCGGTCGAGCGCCGTCACCCTCGCGTCGGGCCATTCCAGGGCGATCGTGACGGCGAGGATCCCGCTCCCCGTGCCGGCGTCCAGGATCCGCCGGGCGAGCGGCGCCGCCGACCTCGCGACGTCGACGATCCCCTCGGTCTCCCCTCTCGGGATCAGGGCGCGGGGGTCGACCCGGAACGTCCGGGAGCGGAACTCCCACTCGCCGAGGAGGTACTGCAGCGGCTCGCCGGAGAGGCGGCGCCTCACGAGGGAGAGGAAGGCCTCCGCGTCGGCGCCGGGCGCCCCGTCGCGTCCCCTCGAGAGGAACCACCGCCGCGGCCGCCCGGTGGCCCTGGCCAGGAGCTCCTCGGCCTCGAACGGGGCGAACGCCGGAGGACCGAGAGAGCGCCGTCCCTCCTGGAGAAGCGTCCCCCAGGTCGCGGATCGTTCCGGCGTCATGCCGGGAGATTACCGGACCGCCCGGCCGCGGGAGTGTCGGAGAATGGCCGGGACAGGGCCCGTCCGCCCGAGGAGAGAGACCGAATGATCGACACGCAGCGGGTTGCCGCCCTCGCACTCCACTTCGAGATCCGCAGGGCCGAGCTCGTGGATCTCGTGCGGCAGCTGGTGGAGCGCGAAAGCCCGTCGGACGACCCGGAGAGGGTGAGCGCCCTCGCGGCCTGGGTGGCCGCCCGGCTCCGCTCCGCGGGGATCGAGGCCGCGACCGTCCCCTGCCCGGGGGGCGGCGACGCCGTGCTGGCCCGGTGGGGAGCGCCGACGGGGGGGCACCTCGTCCTCGGGCACCTCGACACCGTCTGGCCGGCGGGAACCCTGGCGGAGGAGCCGTTCCGGGTCGAGCCGGGCCTCCTCCGGGGCCCCGGCTCCTTCGACATGAAGGCGGGCGCGGCCGTGGCGATCGCCGTTCTCGAGGCGATCGGCCGGGGCGAGGTCGAGCCGTGCTCGGGAGGGGCCCTGCTCCTGACCGGGGACGAGGAGACCGGCAGCGCCGCGTCGTCGCAGCTCGTCGTGGCCGAGGCGCGGAAGCGGGCCGCCGTGCTGGTGATGGAGCCGTCGGCGGACGGCGGTGCCGCGAAGATCGCGCGGAAGGGGGTCGGGACCGTCCACGCCCGCTTCCACGGAGTCGCCGCCCACGCCGGCCTCGAGCCGGAGCGAGGGGCCTCCGCGCTCCTGGAGCTGGCGCGGCTCGCCGTGTTCGCGGACGCGCTCGGAGACGCCGAGGTCGGCACGAGCGTCGTCCCGACCGTCGCCGCGGCGGGCAGCCGGAAGAACGTCGTTCCCGAGAGGGCCGAGCTGACGATCGACTTCCGGTTCTGGACGGACGCGGAAGGGGCCCGCGTCCTGTCGGCTCTCACCGGCCACCGGCCGCTCGACGGGCGAGTGTCGCTGGAGATCGGGGGAGGGCTCGACCGCCCGGCGATGGAGGCGTCCCCGGAGTCGCTCGCGGTCTACCACCGGGCGGCCGGGATCGCGCGCCAGATGGGCTTCGACCTTCCCCCGGCCCGCGTGGGAGGGGCGTCGGACGGAAACCTCACGGCGGCGGCCGGAGTCCCCACCGTCGACGGACTGGGTCCCGCGGGGGGCGGGGCGCACGCGCGGTCGGAGCACGTCTACGTGGAGGAGCTCCCGCGCCGCGCCGCGCTGCTCTCGGCGCTGCTCGAGGAGCGGGGCTGAGGAACCGGGGACCGGCCCGGTCCTCCGAACTCGACGCCCGGAGCCGCTACGGACCGCCGTACGGCCTCTCCCGCGTCGCCGCCCGGAAGCTGCGGAGCCACCCGGGGAGGGTCCAGCCCGCGCGACCGGACCTCTCGATGCTGGCCCGGATGCCCTGCCTGGACAGGGGGGGGACGCAATCCAGGCTTGCGCCCGTCAGGGCTCGCGGCCAGAGCAGCATCGGGTGGCAGGCATCGGCCAGCCTCGAGGCCTCGGCACGCGCTTCCGGAATCCGGCCCTCGAGCCGATAGGCTTCCGCCCTGAGCGCGACGTCGCGGGGATCGGGCGGGCGATCGCCCCGCTCGAGGAGGAGGTTCGCCAGCGTCAGCGTCCGCTCCGGGCGGCCCGTGTCGAGGGCGCGGATCGCCTGGTCCCGGACGACGAGACGCCAAGGATCCGACATCGAGAAAGAGGGATCGAGCCACGAGCGGCCGAGGAACGGCCAGCGGAAAGGGAGGACGAGGGCCGGGAGGACCTCGTCCACCTCGAAGGCGGGGTTCCCCACCAGCGACGGCCAGAAATAGACCTTGAGGTTCGACGCCTTCCCGGCGAACGCCGAAACGGCGGGCGGTTCGATGCCGGCGAAAGCCTCCGTGGCGAGTCGGCTCGCCACGTCGCCGCCCTTCCAGCGGGCGCCGAGGTAGTCGAAAGCGATGCGAGGCGGCCACCAGGATGGCGTGAGCGCGAGGTGTCTAGCCGGCGGGTCGGAGGCGACAGCCATCTCGACCGCGGAGTAGGGGGCGAGGACGCCCGGCAGGTTCACGGCGGCCCCCGCCAGGAGGAGAGAACCGAAGGCGAGCCATCCGGTCCTGCCGAGGTGGTGGGCGCCCAGTGCGGCCAACAACAGGAGAGGGGGAAGCGCTGGTAGAAGGAGACGAGGTCCCCATCCGATCTGGCCGTCCCAGGCCCACCACGTCGATATCGCGAAGAGAAAGAGAAGGGGCGAGAGGCAGAGGGCCAGCGCCAGCGGGCGGTCCCGTCGCTGGAGGGCGACGAAGCCGAAGGGCACAAGGAAGAAGATCGGCGCGTAGAAGAGGATTCCCTTGTTGGGGAGAATCGTCAGCCCCCGGAACCCAGTCCCAAACGGTGTGGTGAAGCCTTCCCCCGCGTAGCCTCCCCCGAGTGTCCCGAAGCGGGTCAGCTCGAACAGCGCCCACAGCGCCCCCAGGAGGGCGCCGATCATCAGGACGCGCGGGCGAAGCGGGATGCCGCCGATGGCCGGCCTCGCACCGGCCCGCACCGGTCGGGCCTCCCGGCGAGCGACCAGCGAGGCCGCGAGCAGGAGCGGCAGGGCCGGCAGCAGGAGGATGCTCTTCGTCAGGAGCGCGGTCCCGGCGGCCGCCCCGGCCAGGACCTCCCAGCGGGCCGCGGCGTCGTCCCGGGTGCGGAGGGCAATCACCGCGAGCGAGAGAAGGGCGATCGAGGCCGCCCCGACCGGTTCGGAGAGCTCGCTCGCCGAATAGGCCCAGAGCGGCGTCCCGAGGATGGTCGCGCCGCCGGCGGCGACGGCGTGCCACGGGCGCAGACCGAGGCGCTGCAGCGCCGAGGCGATGGAGCCGGCCGTGACGGCGAGGAGCAAGCAGGGGACGAGGGCGAAGATCGGCGCCGAAGAAGCCCCGGGCACCGTCCAATGAAGAAGACGCGCGGCGAATACGGCGACCGTGTCGATCAATGACGTGGCCAGACCATAACGGCTGATGGCGTCCCCTCCTGACCGGGCGACGGCAACCACGAAGTCGCGTGAGATTCCGAGCTCGCCGAAGAAGACCATGGACCCGGCCGTGGACAGCATCTGCTGGCCGTCCGTGATCAGTCCGGAAAATCGCTCGTCGCAGGTGGCCGCGAGGAGGAGGGCCGTGACGGCAAACGCGAGAAGCCCGACCCGGGGCGTCCTGGCCGCGGCTGGCTCCGGGGCTTCCTCGGAAGGACGGCCCGAGGCGGCCTCCGGCTTCCTCCGCCTTCGCTTCATCGGGGAGCATTATCCCAGGGGACGAAGGGGCGGTGCGCCCATGGGCGCCGCCCCACGGGCTCAGGCCTTGGCGGCCAGCTCTTCCTTGAGCTTCTCGGCCTGGAAGTGGGAGACGAGGGGGTCGATCAGCTCGTCGAGGCGGCCGTCCATGATCTCGCCGAGGCGGTGGGAGGTGAAGCCGATCCGGTGGTCGGAGACCCGCGACTGCGGGAAGTTGTACGTCCGGATCTTCTCGGACCGGTCGCCGGAGCCGACCATCTTCTTGCGGTCGGCGGCATAGGCCGCGTCCTTCCTCTCGCGCTCCACCTCGAAGAGGCGGGCCCGGAGGACGCGCATCGCCTTCGCCTTGTTCTTGACCTGCGACCTCTCGTCCTGGCACTGGACGACGGTGTTGGTCGGCAGGTGCGTCAGGCGGACGGCCGAGTAGGTCGTGTTGACCCCCTGCCCGCCGGGTCCCGACGCGCAGAAGAGGTCGACGCGGACGTCCTTGTCGGCGATCTCGATATCGACGTCCTCGACCTCGGGCAGGACCGCGACGGTCGCCGCCGACGTGTGGATGCGCCCCTGGGTCTCGGTCTCCGGGACCCGCTGGACCCGGTGGACCCCCCCCTCGAACTTGAGCCGGGCGAAGGCGCTCTCCCCCTCGATGATGGCCTGGATCTCCTTGATGCCGCCGCGGCCTCCCGCGTCGCTCCGGTCGATCACCTCGACCCTCCACCTCCGCGACTCGGCGTACCGGACGTACATCCGGAAGAGCTCCTCCGCGAAGAGGGCCGCCTCGTCGCCCCCCGTGCCGGCCCGGATCTCGAGCACGACGTTCTTGGAGTCGTTGGGGTCCCTGGGGAGGAGGAGGATGCGGAGCTCCTCCTCGACCGCGCTCTTCCTCGCGCGGAGCTGATCGTATTCGGCGAGGGCCATCGCCTGGAGCTCGTCGCCCGAGGCGAGCGTGTCCACCATCTCCTTCGCCCCCGCCAGCTCCTGCTCGACGCGTCTTCGCTCGCGGACCTTCTCCACGACCGGCGCGATCTCTTTCATCGCGCGGGCGACCTTCGTGTACTCGACGTGGTCGCCGGTCACCTCGGGAGAGTCACGCCGCGCCTCGAGGGCCGCGTACCTCTTCTCGATCTCGTCGAGCTTCTCGAACATGGTGTCGGCCGTCGGCGGGGCGGGGGCCTGGGCCGGAGGGCCCGGCCCTCGCGGCTCAGGCCTCGGCGGGGGCCGGGGCCTTCTTGGCGGGGGTGGGCTTCGCGGGGGTCTTGGCGTAGCGCTTCTGGAAGCGCTCGAGACGGCCCGCCGTGTCGATCAGCTTGGCCTTCCCCGTGAAAAAGGGGTGGCACTGCGAGCAGATCTCGAGCCGCAGCTCGCTCATGGTGCTCTTCGTCTTCCAGGTCGTCCCGCACGAGCAGTGGACGTTGACTTCCTGGTACCCGGGGTGGATCTTCTCCTTCATGGGACTCCTCACCAGCCCGGCCGCTTTCGTAGGCCCGGGCACGAATCGCGGAGCGTAGCACACTCCCTCCCGGGAGGCCCGGCCGGGGAACGGGACGGGATAAACTAGCGGCCGAGTGTTCGTCCTCACTGTTCGCGTCCCGGGGGAGCCGGTCCGCGTCGTGCCGATCGACCGGCCCGTGATGACGCTCGGGCGGTCGTCCGGCAACGACCTCCCCATCCCGGACCGGACGCTCTCCAGGTCCCACGCCCGGATCACGGTGTCGGGGGAGACCGCGGCCCTCCGGGACCTCGAGTCGCGGAACGGCACGATGCTCAACGGCGTCCGGATCGCCGAGACGGTCCCTCTCCACCCGGGCGACCAGATCGTCGTGGGGGAGACGACGATCGAGTTCAACGTCGAGGCGGCGGCGCACGTCGTCCTGGACGCGCCGGAGCGGGAGTCCCCGCTCGAGAAGACCCTCTTCCGCTCCTCCGCCGACCTCGTCTCGTCCCACCGGTTCGAGGCCCCGAAGGCGCTCGGCGCCGAGGAGCTCTCGCGCCTCAACGCCTCCCTCCGGATCCTGAACGAGGTGTCGGTCGAGCTCCTCTCGGACATCCCGATCGGGCGCCTCCTGACGCTGATCCTCGACAAGATCTTCGGGTACCTGACTCCGGACCGCGGGCTGCTCCTCCTCGCCGACGAAAAGGGGGTGCTGAAGCCGGAGGCGGTGAAGTTCTCCCCCGCAATCGACGCCTCCGACATCCGCCTCTCGCGGACTCTCCTCAAGGCGGTCGTCGAGGAGCGGAACGGCCTCCTCATGATCGACACCGAGACCGACGTGAAGCTCGGCACGGCCGACTCGATCCGGCTCCAGGGGATCACCTCCTGCCTCGCCGCGCCGCTGGTGGTGGGCGAGAAGGCGATCGGTCTCATCTACCTCGACGCGCGGCTCGGCCGGCGGAGCTTCACCGAGGAGGACCTGCGGCTCCTCAGCTCGCTCGCGAACGCAGCGGCGATCAAGATCCAGAACACGCGGCTCCAGCAGGAGTCCGTGGCCAAGCAGCGGATCGAGCGGGAGATGGCTCTCGCCTGGGAGGTCCAGCGGAGGCTCCTGCCGGACCGCCCGCCCGAGCTGCCGCATACCGAGCTCTTCGGCCGGACCATCCCGTCGCGGACGGTCTCCGGGGACTACTACGACTTCTACGAGCGCCCGGGCGGCCGGGTGGACGTCGTCGTCGCCGACGTCTGCGGAAAGGGGATGGCCGCCTCGATCCTCGCCGCGTCGGTGCAGGCCGCTTTCCAGGCCTGGGCCGGCGAGGACTTCGGGCCCGGGAAGATCTGCTACCGGCTGAACGACATGGTCAACCGCCGGACGAACCCCGAGAAGTTCGTCACGTTCTTCGCCGCCCTCTACGACCCCCGGGACGGCCTGGTCGTCTACGCGAACGCGGGCCACAACCCGGGGCTGGTCGTGAGGTGGAACGGGACCGTCGAGCTGCTCGAGTCGCAGGGGCTCCCGCTCGGCCTCTTCCCCGGGCGCGACTTCCCGAGCACGCCGGTGACCCTGGGGCCCGGGGACCTGATGGTCCTCTACACCGACGGAGTGACGGAGGCGTCCGACCCCGCCGACGTCGAGTTCGGCCTGGAGAGGCTGACGGCGGTGGTCCGGGCGCACCGGACCGCCCCTCTCGAGGACCTCGAGACGGCGATCAACGAGGCGCTCGGACGGTTCGCGTCGGGCGTGCCGTTCGCCGACGACCGGACGCTGGTGCTGCTGCGGCGGACCTGATACTCACCATCCCAGGAGGGCCATCAAGGTCGCCGGCCAGCGCGCCGGCTCGAGGCGCGCGAACCTGGCCAGGCGCCTCGAGCGGTCTCCCGCCGCCGCGACGGCCATCGCGGCCCGGGCGTCGCTCTCACGGCCGGAGTCCCTGAGGAGGAGGGCCGTCGCGGCGGCGGTGGAGGGCCACGACCGGGCCGCCCCCCCGAGAGACCGGACGAAGTCGGCCGCCGTTTCGAAGCGGCTCGACATCCTCAGGGATTCGAGGGTGAACGCGTCGGCGTCCCCTGATCGGGTGATCGCGCGGAGCGTCCCGGAGACCTCCAGGGCCTCTTCCGGCCTCGACCGCTTCAGGAGACGGACGGCCTGGTTCCTCAGGGCGTTCAGGTAGACCGGGGTGACGACCGGGTCGGACGGCCCCGCCAGGAGGGTGCGGCCCCAGCCCCACCGGAACCGGGGAGCGACCCGGCCGATGTCGCCCTGGAGTGTCGCGACGTCGGGAGGGGTGATGGCGGGCCGCTCCCGGAGCCACGGGGGCGTCTGGAGGCGGGTGGCGACCTCCGCCGGCGTGCCGCCGCGAGAGGCCCAGGCGAACCAGGGGTAGACCACCTGCGGGGCGGCCGACGGGACGTACGGGAGGACGAAGCTCGGCAGGATCTTGATCGTCCCGTCGGGGAGCTGCATCGTGGTGCTGGCGGGAAGGGCCGCGGCCTCCCGTGCCGAGATCGTCGGGTTCGCGCACGTGTTCGTGAAGACGGCGACCAGGGCCGGGTGCGCGAGGAGCGGCGGGAGGTTCAGAAGGGCGCAGAGAGCCACGGCCCCGGCGCGGACGGCCCCGGGGCGCTTCTCCAGCCACAGCGCGGCGAACGCGGCGAGGACCGGCACCGAGGGGACGAGCAGCCGGGGCCCCCACCCGGCCGCGCCGTGCCAGCACCACCAGAGCGCCGAGGTCACGAGCATCGCCGAGAAGGAGAGCGCGGCTCCGGCGGCCGCCAGCCGGATTCCGGCGGCGGTCTCGCGGCCGCGCACGAGGCGGGCGATGGTCCACCAGGCCAGGATCGCCACGGGGAAGAAGAAGAGGAGCCCGCAGTCGGGGAAGACGGTCAGGCGCACCAGCCCGTCGAGGAGCCCGTGGCTGAACCGTTCCTCGGCGTACCCGCCGACCAGGGCTCCGAACCTCCGCAGCTCGAAATGGAGCCAGACGGCGGCAAGGGGGACGAAGCCGGCCGCCCCCGCGGCGAGCCGCTTCGAGACCGTCCTGCGGCTGGCCGGTCGCAGGAGAGGGAGGGCGAGGGGCGCCGCGAAGAGCAGGAGGACCGTCTTGGCGAGGAGGGCCGCTCCGATCATCGCGCCCGTGGCGGCGGCCAGCGCCAGGGAACGCCGGGTGTCGTCCTCGCGGACCGCGGCCAGCGAGCAGGCGAGGACCCCGGCCAGACACGCGGCCTGCAGCGGCTCGGAGAACAGCATCGAACCGTAGCTCCCGAGCGGGGAGGCGATCGTCGAGAGGAACACCGCGAGGCTGGCGCCCGTCAGGGTGCCGCCCAGAAGCGTGGCGACGCGGGAGGACGCCCATCCGGCGGCGAGGACGCAGAGGATGGGGACGAGGAGGAAGAGGGGCCCCGACGTGCCCGGCCCGAGCCGGCGCTCGACGCCAGGCGCCAGGAGAGCCGCCGGAAGCTGGAGGAACGAGCTGGCCATGCCGTACCGGGAGACTGGCTCGCCCCGGCGGTCCGTCGCGGGGTCGCCGACCGTCATGTCCAGGGAGAGGCCCAAGCTCCGCGTCTCCGTCATGGCGACCGCGGTGTAGACCATCTGGCACTCGTCGGAGATGCGTCCCGCGTGCCGGTCGTCCAGGGTCAGAAGAAGGGTGACGGTGCAGACGAGGAGGGAGATCCTGAGAAGCCGGTTCGGAACTCTCGGGCTTCCGGCGGGAGCCCGCTTGCGCTTTCCGGCCACACCTCGATTGTAGGTCGCTTCCGTAGCCCGATGGCCCCTGGCGGCTACGGGCCGGCGCGAGGCGTCACGCGGCCGCGGAGCGACAGGAGATCCCGGGGCCAGGAGTCCGGATCCGCGGTCGCGTACCGGGAGTAGGGCGAGCCCGCCCCCGCCGCGCCGGCCGTCCTCATCGCCTTCCTCGCCTCGGGGGTCTGTCCCAGGTCCCGGAAGAGGAGGGCGATCGCGGCCGAGGTCTGCGGCGCGAACCGGCTCCCGGGGGGAAGGTCCCGGACGAGGTCCTCCGCCGCCTCCCGGCGGCCGGCCAGGCGCAGGGCCTCCAGGTAGTACCCGTCGGCATCGGGGCTCTTCGACAGTTCCCGGAGGCGGGCCGCCGCCGCGATCGCTCCGTCGGCCGGCCCCGCGTCGAGCAGCCTCACGACCTGGTTCTCCAGCGCGATCAGGTAGACCGGGACGAGGGCGGGGTCCTTCGTTCCGGAGAAGAAGCTGCGGCCCCATCCCCAGCGAAACGACGGGGCCACCCAGGGAATCTCCGCGTCGGGAGCGGTGAACCTCGGAGGGACGATGGCCGGTTCCGCTCCCAGCCAGGGAGGCCTGACGAGGCGCGCCGCGGCGGCCGCCGGCGTCGGGGCGAGGGACGCCCACGCGAACCAGGTCGTGACGACGTGGGGAGCGGCCGATTGAACGTACGGAAGGACGTGACTCGGCGAGGCCATGATCTCCCCCGAGCCGTCCCGGCCGGTGATCGACTCGGGGAGCATCCTCTTCGCCTGGGTTGCGGGAATGGCTCGCCACGGGCAGGACGAGACGAAGGAGTAGATCACCCCGGGGTGGGCGAAGAGAGGCGGCAGGTTCAGCGCGATTCCGAGCCCGACGACGGCGGCCCGAGCCCGGGCCGGCCGGTCCGCGAGCCAGAGAGCGGCGAACGGGGCGAGGAGGGGGACCGCCGGGACCAGCAGGCGGGGTCCCCACCCGACGTTTCCGCTCCAGCACCACCAGGCGCCGGAGAGGCCGAGGAGGGCGAGGAACGAGACGGACGCCCCGGCTGCCGCCAGGCGGGGAGGAGGAGGGCTGCCCCTGGAGAGGACCATCCGCGCCGCCACCGGAAGGGCGATGGCGACCGCCGGGAAGAAGAAGATCAGCCCCCGGTTGGGAAGGACGAGAAGGCGGAGGACCCCGTCCCAGAGGGGGTGAGTGAAGGACTCTCCAGGGTATCCGCCGAGGAGCGCTCCGAAGCGCCGGATCTCGAGCCAGGCCCAGAGCCCCGCGAGCGGCAGGCCGCCGACGACGGCAGCGGCGACCCGCTGGAACGCCGCCCGTCCCGGACCCCTGGCGAGAAGCGGGAGGAGAAGGGGCGCCGCGACGACCGCGAGGACGGACTTGGAGAGCAGGGCGCCGCCCGCGAACAGTCCCGCGGCAACAGCGAGGAAGAGGGAGCGCCGTTCCTCCGTCGCCGTCGCGGAGGCCAGCGCGCAGAGGAGGGTCCCGGCCAGGCACGCGGCCTGCAATTGCTCGGACAGGAGGATCGAGGCGTAGCTCCAAAGGGGGGAGGCGAGCGTCGCGAGGAGAGCGGCCGCCGCGGCCGCCGCCGCCCGTCCTCCGGAGAGCTCCGCGATCCTGGAGGACGCCCAGCCGGAGAACAGGACGAGGAGAAGGGGGGCCACGAGAAAGAGCGGGTTCGACGTCCCCGGACCGAGCGCGCGCTCCACGAGCGGAGCGGCGAGCGCGGCCGGTACCAGCACGAACGAGCCGCCGAGGGCATAGCGCGAGACGTACTCCCCACCGGGGGCCGTGGCCAGGACGCGGACCAGCGGGTCGCACGCGATGGCCAGGCCGCCGCTCTCCGTCAGCGCCACCGCCGTGTCGGCGATCTCCCGCTCGTCCTCGATCCGCCCGACGTGCCGGTCGTCGAGCGTCAGCACGAGGACGGCCGCGACGGCGATCAGCGCCCAGGCCACCGGGCCCGGAACGACTCCCCCGCGCCGGCGCCCGCTTCCCGCTCTGCCCACCGGTCGATGATAGCGGCCCGAACGGCCGCAGCTCTCGCCCAGGACCGCTATTCCGGAGCCGGGAGGAAGAGGATCGCGTTCAGCAGGATGGCCTCGGTCCCCATCCACGTGGCGCGGAAGACCGGGTCGGCCGCGAACGAGACGACCTTCCCCTTGCCGACCTCCTCGACCTGGACGACCGGCGCGCCGGCCCACCGGTCGAGCGCCTCGCGCCAGGCGAACCCCGCCGCCAGCGGGTCCGAGGGGACGATCGAGACGACGTTCTCCTTCGCTTCGGGGAGCCTCCGCGGCGGGTGGCCGTCCGTGACCAGGAAGACCGGTGTCCGCTTCAGCCCGTAGAGGAGCGGCTGGGAGGGCGCCGCCTTGGCGCGGAGGGCGGCTCCGGGAAGGGCGAGCGGCCTCCGGTCGAGGTCGCGGACGAGCTCCTCGTCCTCGTCGGAGGCCGGACGCGCGGCGGCTTCCTTCTTCTCGCCGTCGACGCGTTTCGGGACCGGCCCGGCGGCGCGCCTCGCCTCGGGGCGGGCGTCCGCCCTGGGTTCGTCCTTGCCGTCCCCTTTCGCGTCGCCCTTCCCCTCGGGCTTGGGCGCCTCCCAGACCTTCACGTCGGAGAGGGAGAGGGGCTTTTCCCTGAGCGCCCTGGCTCCCTCGCGGACCGCGACCACCACACCGCCCCCCTCGACGAAGCGGCGGAGGGACGCGGCGTTCTCCTCCAGCAGGAGCTCCCGCTTGAACTCGTCGTTGGCCTGGGGGACGAGGACGACGGTCACTCCGGCCAGGCCGCCGCGGAGCGAGGCGGCCCGCCGCCGCGACACCCGGACGCCGAGGTCCCGCTCGACCGACTCGGCGAGAGAGGCGGCCGACGCCGGGTCGACCCCTTCGCCGACGAGGAGGACGATGCGCGGGGCACGGAGCGGCCGGAGGGACGCCGACCCGAGCGACGGGCCGCTCTCGGTCCAGGCCCCGGCCAGCGGCGTCGCCGAGGCCGAGGCCGCCGCGACGGCGTCGGCGACGCGGGCCGCGACGCCGACGTCGTTGTTCTCGCGCCTCACGAGGTAGGAGCCCGCGGGGAAGGAGAGCCCCTTCACCTGGATCTCCACGGTGGTCCCGGAGAGCCGGATCCCGGAGTCGAGAAGGAGAGCGGCCGCTTTCCGGCTGGCGTAGTCGTCGCCGGCCAGGAGCCACCCGTAGGGGGCGTCCTTCACCACGGGGGAGAGGGCGGGCTCCCGCCACGGCTCGCGGACCGACGCGAACCGGGACCGGTCGGTGACCGGAAGGCACTCGAGGCCCCAGGCCATCGGAAGGCTCCAGGCGGTGACGTCGAAGAAGCGGTCCCGCTCGTCCTGGAGGAGCCGGGTCCGCTCCTCCTTGAGGAAGGTCTCCGGCAAGGGAGCGCCGGGCTCCAGGAGCGCCTCCGCGAACCGCCCGAGCGGCTGCTGCGCGTCGACGAGCAGCGAGCCGGCCGGCACGGCGGGCGCGCCGCCGGCGGGAGCGACGTCCCGGGTCGTCCGCTCGACGCGGATCCCCTGGAGCGCGAGGTGCGCGGCGAGGCGGCGGAGCAGCGTCGGGTCCTGTCCGGCGGGGAGGACGAAGAGCTTCCGGCCCTCCTTCATCGGCTCGCGGAAGAAGCGGCCGTAAGAGGCGAGGAGCTCCTCGCGGTGGACCGCGGCGGCCTCGAGCGTGGCGCGCGACGCCGTGAAGTGCTTGAGGGCCCGCTCCTTCAGCGTCAGGACCGTGCCATCCTTCCGCCGCCGGGCGAGGCCGGGGCTGCCTCCCACCTCGTACGTCATCCCGACGGCCCCGTGGAACGACGGCCACGAGTCGCCGTAGGCGGGGTAGAAGAAATCGAAGACCTCGCGGACGAAGTAGCTCCAGCCGCGCTGGTCGAAGGCCCGGGCGTTCGCGCGCCCGAAGACCTCCATCCAGCGCCCCGACTCGGCGGGAAGCCCGGGGTGAACGGGCGCCGCCGGCGGCGGGAAGTAGTAGCTCATCTCGGGACCCATCTCGTGGAGGTCCACGTAGACCTGGGGGTGGTTCGAGAGGAACGCCGCGATCCGCTGGCGCGTCTCGGGCTGTGTGGCCCAGGCCCAGTCCCGGTTCAGGTCGAAGCCGGCATGGTTCCAGCGGCCCTCGGGCCAGGGCGGGTCCTGCTCGAGCGCCGAGGGCGACTCGTCGGGCGCCGGCCCGGCCGCGGACCGCCACCAGGAGACGTGCCTCGCCTTGCCGTCGGGGTTGACGTCCGGGTCGAGGATGACGACGACCTCGTCGAGGAGGCGGGCCACCGTCTCCTCCTTCGAAGCGGCCAGCCACCAGAGGAGAGCCAGGCCGGCCTCCGAGCCGGCGACCTCGTTCCCGTGAACGCTGCAGGCGATCCAGACGACGGCGGGCGTGGCGGCCGCGATCGACGAGACCGCCGCCGCCGGCGTCGCCGGATCGGCGAGCGCCGCGAGGCCCTTGCGGATCGCCTCCAGGCGGGCGAGGTTCCGCTCGGACGAGACGAGGACCAGGAGCAGCTCCCGCCCCTCCGAAGTCGTTCCGTACGGCTCGACCCGGACCCGGGGCGAGACGGAGGCGACCTGCCGGACGTATCGGGCGATTCCGTCCGGGTCGGTGAACGCATCCCCGATCCGGTGCCCGAGGACCTCGGCCGGGGTCGGCACCGCCTCGCGCTGCCTGGCCTCGATCGCGAAGCGAGAGGGGATCCCGGCGGTGGAGAAGAGCGGGTCGCCGCCCTCCCCGGAAGGGCCGGCCGCCGGCGCGGACGGCGGGACGAGCAGCGCGAGAAGGAGGGCGAGCCTCCGCAGCGGGCGCGTCACTCGGCGGGGCCCAGGCCGACCAGCCGGCGGACGACGTGGCGGGCGATCGACGGGTTCTCCTTCAGGCGGCGCACCGAGTAGGCGTACCAGTCCTTCCCGTAGGGGACGTAGACCCTCAGCCGGTGGCCGCCCTCGACGAGGGTCTTCCTGAGGAGCGGGTCGACCCCCAGGAGCATCTGGAACTCGTACTGGTCGGGGCGGAGCTTCAGGCGGTCGATCGTCGCGAGCGCCTTCTCGACGCACTCCTCGTCGTGGGTGGCGATGGCCGCGTAGCAACCGGCCGAGAGGTGCTTCTCGACCATCGCGGAGAAGCTCCCGATGACCGTCTCGTGCCCTTTCCACGCGATCCGCCGCGGCTCGATGTAGATCCCCTTGCAGATCCGGACGTTCATGCGGGCCGCGATCAGCCGGTCCAGGTCCCGGAGGCTGCGGCGCAGGTACGCTTGCAGCACGATGCCGGTGTTCGGGAACTCGGCTTTCAGCTCGAGGGCGAGGCGGAGCGTGGCCTCCGTGACGGACGAGTCCTCCATGTCGAGGCGGACGAAGATCCCCAGGGCCGCGGCCTTCGCGCAGATCGCGCGGCAGTTCTCCTTCGCGAGCGCGGGGTCGATCGCGAGACCGATCGCGGTCGGCTTCACGGAGACGTTGGCGGGGAGCCCGGAGGCCGCGATCGCGTCGAGGACCCTCAGGTACTCTTCGCGCGTCGCGAGGGTCTGCTCCTGGCGGCTGACGCTCTCGCCGAGGACGTCGATCGTCGCCATCGCGCCCTCGGCGGCGAGCGCGCGGATCGTGGCGAGCGCGTCGTCGAGCGTGTCGCCGGCGACGTAGCGCGCGGCGAAGCGCCGGACGATCGGCTTCGGGACGAAGGGGAGGGTCGAGACGACGAGCCGGTCGAAAAGGGAGGTCATGGAATCTCCGGAGCGGTCGGTCCGTCTGGCGCGAAGGTCCGCGCCAGGACGAGGAGGTGGACGCGGGGCGCGCCCGCGCGGCGAAGGGCACGGGCCGCCGCGAAGGCGGTGGCGCCGGTGGTGACGATGTCGTCCACGAGGAGGACCGGCCGCCCGGCGGCCGACGCGGCGCCCTCGAAGACGCCGGCGACGTTGACCGCTCGCTCGGGTCTCGAAAGCCGGGACTGGGGAGGCGAGGGGCGAAGGCGACGGAGGGCGGGCAGTGTCCGTAGACCGAGGCGCCTGGCTGTCTCGCGGGCCAGGAGAACGCCCGGGTCGAATCCGCGTTCACGGTTTCTCGCTCGCGTCGACGGCACTCCGACGACGGCCGGCGCGTCCTGCTCCAGGCCCTGGGAGAGGGCGAGCCTGGCGAGGCGGTCGGCGAAGGGGGCCGAGAGGAGGTCGAACCCATGGAACTTGTAGGCCCCGATCAGCTTCTTCAGCGTGCCGTCGTACTCGCCGAACGCCGCCGCGCGCGAGATCGGGGGGGGATCGGTCCCGCAGTCGCGGCAGCGGCCCCCGGCGGACGGCAGGGCGCACCCGGGGCAGGCGGAGCCTGGATCGAGCTCGCGGATCGACTCCCAGCAGCGGCGGCAGGCGCCCGATCCACCGACCTCCGTCCTCTCCGCGCCGCAGCCGGCGCAGGTCGAGGGGACGATCCAGTCGAGGAGAAGCCGCAGGAGCCCCGTATCCACCCTCCCCCTCGCGTCCGTCCCCAGAGCGGCGGGCGCGTCGCCGGACACGGGAGCGATTCTAATCCGCCCCGGCCGGAGAGGGACGTTGACGCCCTCGCGAGAGTGCCCCTATGCTGCCCGGCGATGGAAATACTGGCTCTCACCCGCCGCTGCCGCCGCCTCCTGCTCGCCGGGGCCGTTGCGCTGGCCCTCGTGTCGCTCGCCGCGCCGTCCCGGGCCCAGGTCTACGAGGTGGGGGCGGGCGGGACGCTCCAGAACGACACCGCCAGCGGGGGCGGCCCCTCCAGCTTCTCCAAGGGGGGGTACTTCGGGTTCGGGGAGATCCACCTGGACATGGACACCAGGCTCCAGCTCCGCGTCGCGAGCTTCCGCCTCCCCGGGAAGCTGAGCGATTCTCCCGGCCTCAGCGTGACCGAGCTGTCGCTGACCGGCATGTATCTGTTCAGGGAGAACTGGTTCTCGGCCGGATTCTACGGGGGGATCGGCGTCTTCCGGATCGCTCCGGATTCTCCCACCGCCGACCAGACCGCCTACGACCCTCGGGAGAGCGTCTGGGGCCTCAAGGGAGGCGTCCTGACGCTGATACGGCTCGAGAAGCGTATCGACCTGCGTCTCGAGGGGGGCGTCACCTACCTGGCCTCGACGTACGGCCATTCCCCGATCACCCTGGGGGCGGCGATCTCGTACCGGTTCTAGGCGCGACGGCGCTCCGCGCCTACGGGAGCTGACTGACATTATGAGGGGAACCCCTGCCGCGGTTCCCCTCGCCGCTGCGCGGCCCACCCTTCCGGGACGGGAGGGTGGGAGGTGCCGTGTCCCGGTCTGGCTGCCTTCATCGTCACGCGAGACGACCCCAAAAAGGTGGGGGCCCCACCCGATCTGCTGATCGGGCGGGGCTTGCGGCGGTGGGAACTGGGTCTTGTGGGGTTGAGTTTAGGTGGGACTCTGGGACGAGGGCCCGCTCCAGGTGATGGGAGCGGGTTCATTGAGGTTGGCTTTGAAGATGGCGTGCATTCGATTCTTCGAACCTTATGTCGTTTCGATCTCCTGCATATCTATACGCAAGGGCAGTGCCTTGGGTTTACAAGTTCCGAAAAATAGGCTCTAACCCATCGTTACTGAACGATTTGATCGGTGACAGGGGGTCTCCCGGCATTCCCTCGGTCGAACGAAAATGGAGACGGAATTGCCTCAATTCGGCACCTCTGTCCCACCCGTGAGAAAAACCGGGCCTTCCCGGGAGGGATCGAAGGGCTAGAACAGGGGGAGAAGCGTGGAGTCCTTCTTCACGGAGAGGGAGAGGTCGACCTTCGTCCGGACCACACCCCGAAGGGTCTGGATCTTCTCCCTGAGGACGGTCTCGAGGTGTTCGACGTCCCGGGCCCGGATCTTGAGCCGGTACCCGTAGTCGCCGGAGATGGCGCAGCACTCCTGGACGTCCAGCAGGTTCTCGATCTCGTCCAGGAAGGAGCGCTCGAACCTGGGGTGCTCCAGCAGCACGTCGACGTAGGCGATGACCGGCATCCCGAGGAGCCGGGGGTCGAGGAGGGCCGAGAAGCGCCGGATGAAGCCGCGGGTCTCCAGCTTCTTGATCCGCTCGTTCACGGACGGGGTCGTCAGCCCGACCGTCTCGGCAATCCTCGCCTGAGAGACCTTCCCGTCCCTCTGAAGGATGTCTAGGATCCTCCGGTCGATTTCATCCATACAAAATTCGGTGAAGCGATGCTTCGGCCGAACTTTATATGGGAGTGATCCCCGAGATCAAGAGGAAAGGGCCACCCTCACCGGACTCTCGGGAACGACGGTGCCCTTGGGGAGGACCACGACCCCTCCCTCGGAGACGTGGAAGCGCCGCCGGTCCTCCTCGAGATCGAAGCCGATCTCCGCCTTCGGCGGGATGTGGACCCCCTTGTCGGCGATCACCTTCTTGAGGCGCGCGTACCGGCCCACCTCCACGCCGTCCATGAGGACGCACTCCTCGATGTGCGAGAAGGAGTTCACGCGGACGCGCGAGAAGAGGATCGAGCGGTGGATGTTCCCGCCGGAGATGATGCAGCCGGAGGCCACCATCGAGTCGGTCGCCAGGCCGATCCGCTGGGAGGCGGCGTCGGCGAAGACGAACTTCGCGGGCGGAAGCTGGGGCGTGTGGCTCTTGACGGGCCACCGCGGGTTGTACAGGTTCAGGGGCGGCGTGACCGAGATGAGGTCCATCGACGCCTCCCAGTAGGAGTCGACCGTGCCGACGTCGCGCCAGTAAGGAGCCTGCTCCTCCGCCCCGGGGACCGAGTGCGACGCGAAGTCGTAGGCGCCGATCCGGGCTCCGCCCGCGAGCAGGGTCGGGATGATGGTCTTGCCGAAGTCGTGGGTCGTGTCCTGCAGAGCGTCGTGCTCCAGCGCGTTCCGGAGCACCTTCGGCTTGAAGATGTAGTTCCCCATCGACGCCAGCGCGAAGCCGGGCATTCCGGGGATCTCGCGCGGCGCCTTCGGCTTCTCCTCGAATCCCACCACCCGGTTGTTCTCGCCGATCTCGAGGACGCCCAGGCGCGTCGCCTCGGCCACCGGGACGGGGATCGCCGCGATCGTCAGGTCGTGGCCGCCCTCCCCGTGGTAGGAGAGCATCGGGTTGATCTCCATCACGTAGATGTGGTCGCCGCCGAAGACCAGGACCTCCTCCGGCTCCTCGTCGAAGATCAGGTCGAGGTTCTGGTAGACGGCGTCCGCGGTTCCCCGGAACCAGTGCGGGCCGCGCCGCATCTGGGCGGGAACGGGGTCGACGAACTGCCCGATGTCGGAGGTGAGCCGCCAGGTGCGGATGATGTGCTCGATCAGCGAGTTCGACTTGAACTGGGTCAGGACCTTCACCTTCGTGAAGCCCGAGTTGATCAGGTTGTTCAGGACGAAATCGATGATCCGGTACCTGCCGCCGAAGGGGACGGCCGGCTTCGCGCGGTCGCGCGTCAGCGGGAAGAGGCGCTCGCCCATTCCGCCGGCGAGAACGATGGACAGGACGTCGCGTCGCTTGAGTATCTTCACGAGCTTGCCTCCGGGACCCCCGTCGGCATCTTACCGCCGGAAAGCGCCTCCGGGACGGAACGGGCGGGGCCTTCCGCCGATCGTGGCCGGGAGTCCCGTCCGGGACTTCCCTCAAGGCAACCAGGTGAAACGGACGGGATGGGAGATTCTCCTGCGGCCGTCCGAAGTGCGGAAGGTGATCCTCAGCGTGTGGGCGCCCGGAACCAGTCCGGAGGCGTCGAGGCGGGCGTCGTAGCCCGCGCGGGAGGGGTCGCCGATCGAGGGGATCGCGGAGGCGACGTCCGGGCGAGGGATGCGGTCCACGCGGATGGGCCGGACGAGCTGGCCGTCGACCCGGAACTCGAAGGGCTCCACGGTTCCGCCTCCCCTCAGCTGGGTCCAGCCCTCGACCTGAAGCGAACCGCGGAGGACTCCGCCGTCCCGGGGGCTGTCGATCGAGAAGGGGATGTCGCCGTCGTAGCGGACCGTCGCCGCGCCTGGGGCGGCCTGCCGCGTCCCCACCGAGAGGGCGGCAGGCGCGATTCCGACCTCGACGTTCATCAGCACGCCGTGGGAGAGGCGCGCGAGGAGAGGCGTCCGGTAGCCGAAACGCCGCTCCTCGAGAAGGCCCGGGACGAGCCGGTCGGCCGCCAGGACGACGTCGCCCGCCTCCGCGACGACCGCGAGACCGCCGGCGATCTCGCCCCTGGCTCGCTCCGGGAGCATCCGTGCGACGTGCATCCGGAGCGCGGGGTCGTGAACGACCGCGCCTCGCGCGTAGCGTCCCGAGCGCAGCGTCTCGATGGCGGCGATCGGGGGGCTCCGACGCGTCGCGACCTCGACGACGGAGGGAACCCCGGCCGCGGCGGCCGCGCCCGCGAGGAGCACGGCTGCGCCGGCGATCGTGCGGGGATGGGCCCGGGAGAGCGCGGCGAGACCTCCGGCGGCGAGTCCGGCCGCGCCGGCCAGCAGGAAGGTCGCGTAGCGGGGCGCGCCCAGGAGCGCCGACGCGGGGACGTTCACGAGCGCCCAGGGCACCAGGACGACGAGGAGGCGGAGCGCGAAGAACCGCTCGCGGACGACGGCGACGAGAGCCAGCGCCGCGTAGGTCCAGAAGAGCGC
>CAIMWE010000024.1 GCA_903845115.1 uncultured Acidobacteriota bacterium
GACAACTTCAAGTACGGGATGGTGACCTGCACCGTCGGGCTCGTCCTGCTGGTGATCTCGGCGGCGACGTGGTTCCACTGGCTCGGGATCACTCCCTCCTTCTGGGCGATGCCGAAATGAGAGGCGCCGCCGTGAAATCGACAGCGGGGAAGACCGCGGCAACGCTCGCTCTCCTCGCCTTCCTTCCCGGAGCGGCGAGCGCGGCGGAGCTCGGCCGGTATGCCACACGCCTGGACGTGAACGGGGACGGCTCGGGCCGCTCGGTCACGACCGTGCTCGCGACGGGCGCCCCCTCGGAGACGTTCGAGGTCCCTCTCGTCCACGGCGGGTGGGCGAACTTCCGCGTGACGGAGGCCCCGGACGGGCTCCAGGTGGCGCCCCCGAAGCCAAAGGCCGAGACGGTCCGGGTCACGCTCCCGGCGGCGGTGGCGAACGGGGCCGTCCCGGTCCGCTTCGCCTTCGCGTTCGACGTCCCCGCGGCCCTGGCGAAGGCCGAGGACCCGTCGAACGGCGGCAGGCTGACGATGCCGAAGGAGAGCCGGACGTTCCGATACTCCTTCGTGAACACGCAGGCCGCCCCGATCACCGACTTCAGCGTGCTGGTGACCCTGCCGGAGGGAAGCCGCTTCCAGGCCATCCGGGAGCAGCTCCCGAAGCCGAAGAAGTCCGAGGTCGAGCCCCGGGTCCGTCTCGGAGGGGAAGGGGGGCGGCAGACGGCCCACCTCCAGATGGCGAAGCTCGAGCAGGGGGACGACACCTCGATGCAGCTCGAGGTCGTGCCGTCGCGCCGCTCGCTCCTCTGGCTCGCGGCCGGGGTCGTCCTGTCCGCCCTCTACCTGGTCCGATTCCGCGACCTCGTCGCCCGGAAGGGCGCATGAGGAGCCGACCGTTCCCGTCCCCACGAATTCATCCCGACAAGGAGTGAGCATGGCAGATCCGTTTGCGAAGAACACCGCCACCTCGGCCGAAGAGGCCTCGAAGATCGTCCCCCGCGCCGAGTTCAGGGTCTTCGGCCAGGGCGTCGTCGACCTGGTGAAAGAGAAGATGTGGAACGGGAAGACCGTCCTGTTCCAGGCGCGGAGGATGCCGGCGGAGACCTACTTCCTGAGCGTCCACACGAACGAGGCGAACGTGAAGGTGCGGGACGGCCTGCTGGACATCAAGACCAAGGTGGGGGAGACGCCGGAGGGGTACGAGATCTTCCAGCCCCGCGGGAAGTTCCAGTTCCCCGTGAAGACGGCGGATCTGGCGACGATCCTCTCGAACCTCAAGGTGGAGGTGGTTTTCACCCAGGAGAGCTACACGATCGACGAGTTCATCAGGATGGCCCGGAAGCACCCGGAGATGACGGCCGTCTCGGTGGAGAAGATGCGCTACGGATTCACCATCGAGGGGATCATCTGCGAGTACGCGCAGGTCTGGTTCAACGGCGCGATGGTGGAGTCGGCCTGTGCGGAGAGCGAGAACTACGCCGGGATGAAGAAGGTCGTCGAGGGGCTCGGCATCGCCGGGATGCCGAACACGAACTATCTGAAGGCCGCCAAGCGCGTC
Source organism: uncultured Acidobacteriota bacterium (assembly GCA_903845115.1). Taxonomy (GTDB): domain Bacteria; phylum Acidobacteriota; class Thermoanaerobaculia; order UBA5066; family UBA5066; genus CAIMWE01. Next base: position 1,552 of record CAIMWE010000024.1, read on the forward strand.
GTGGGGATGGAGTAGGCGGGGAGAACCGAGGGGAGAGGCCATGACACTGCTCTTTGGCCGGACGCGCGCCCTGGAGGCGCAGATCGACCAGCTGCTCGATGCCATCAGCGAGGGGTGCCTCGTCTTCGAGCAGGGGATCGCGGACTACCTCCGGCCGGACCCGGAGCAGTTCGAGAAACGCCTCGCGGCGATCGGCGAGTACGAGCACAAGGCCGACGAGCTGCGGCGCGAGATCGAGACGCGGCTCTACCGGGAGTCGCTCATCCCCGACCACCGGGGGGACGTCCTGGGGCTGCTGGAGAACATCGACAACGTCATCGACGAGGCGAAGAAGACGCTCTGGCAGTTTGCGGTCGAGCGCCCCGAGATCCCGGCCGAGCTGGGGCCCGGCTACCTCGACCTGGCCCGGGCCGGCACGCAGGCGGCCCAGCACCTCGTCTCGGCCGTGCGGGCCTTCTTCCGGGACATCACGATCGTCCCGGACCACATTCACAAGGTCTACTTCTACGAGAGGGAGGCCGACAAGCTCGCGGACCGGCTGAAGCGGCGCATCTTCTCGATGGATGTGGGGCTGGCCCGGCAGATCCACCTCCGCTACTTCTGCCTGCACGTCGAGAACATCTCGGACCGGGCCGAGGACGTGGCCGACCGGCTCTCGATCTACACGATCAAGCGGACGATCTAGGGGCGCTGGATGATCTGGTTCTACCTGACGAGCGGCCTCTTCCTGGGCTGGGTTCTGGGCGCCAACGACGCGGCGAACCTCTTCGGCACCGCCGTCGGGACGAGGATGCTGAAGTTCCGGACGGCGGCGCTGGTCGGGAGCGTCTTCGTCGTGATCGGCGCGGTGGCCGGGTCGCACGGGACGGCGAGGACGCTCGGGAGGCTCGGGGCGATCGACGCCCTGCCCGGGGCGTTCATGGTCGCCCTGGCGGCGGCGATCTCGGTCTTCGTCCTCCTGATGAAGATCGGGCTGCCCGTCTCCATCACCCAGGCGATCGTCGGGGCGATCGTCGGCTGGAACCTCTTCACGGGCCGGCCCACGGACCTCAAGACCCTCACCCAGCTCCTCTCGACCTGGCTGCTCAGCCCGGTCCTGGCCGGCGTCATCGCGGCCGGTCTCTTCCTCCTGGCCCGGTCGTCGGTCTCCGGCCTGAAGATCCACCTCCTGGAGGTGGACGGCATCACGCGGTCGGGCCTGCTCGCGGCGGGTGCGTTCGGGGCGTTCAGCCTCGGGCTGAACGACATCGCCAACGTGATGGGGGTCTTTGTCCGGGTCTCGCCGTTCCCGGAGAAGACGACCCTGGGCCCGTTCCAGGCGACGAGCGTGGAGATGCTCTTCCTGCTGGGCGGCCTGGCGATCGCGGCCGGGATCTGCACCTATTCCCGGCGGGTCATGCTGAAGGTGGGGACGGGCCTGGCGGCGCTCTCGCCTCTCGCGGCTCTGGTCGTCGTCCTGTCGGCGGCGCTGGTCCTCTTCCTGTTCGGGTCGCCCGACCTGCAGCGGGGTCTGAAGGCGCTGCATCTTCCGGGCTGGCCGCTCGTCCCGATCTCCGCGACCCAGGCGGTCGTCGGGGCGATCCTCGGCATCTCCATCGTCCGCCGGAGCGCGATCCGGACGAAAGCCCTCGGCGACATCCTGCTGGGCTGGCTGGTCGCGCCGCTCCTGGCGCTCGTGATCGCCCTCGTCGGACTCTTCGTCCTGCAGAACGTCTTCGAGCTGCCGGTGGCCGCGGGACGCGTCCCTGCGGCGGCGCGGACGTCGCCGCCCGGCCGCTGACCGTTGCCCGGCTCTCCTTCCCCGGACGCGATGAAGTGGCTGTTCCTCTCGAGCGGCCTCTTCCTCGGCTGGTCGCTGGGCGCGAACGACGCCGCCAACGTTTTCGGCACCGCGGTCGGGACGAAGATGGTGAGGTTCCAGACCGCCGCGCTCGTGGCGGGGGTCTTCGTCGTCCTGGGCTCGGTCGCAGGGGTGTCGGGGGCGGCCGGGACGCTCGGAAAGCTCGGGGCCGTGGATGCCCTGCCGGGCGCCTTCGTCGTCGCGCTGGCCGCCGGCCTGGCGGTCGTGGGCCTGCTGAAGGCGACGGGCCTGCCGGTCTCGACGACGCAAGCGATCGTGGGGGCCCTGGTCGGCTACAACCTCTTCACGGGCCGTCCGACCGACCCGGCGGTCCTGACCCGCATCGTGTCGTCGTGGCTGCTCTGCCCGGCGCTCTCGGCCGGGCTGGCGGCGGGCCTCTTCCTCCTCGCCAGGAGATGGATGCCCAGGGCGAAGATCCACCTCCTGGAAGTGGACGCCTGGACGCGGGCCGGGCTCCTCGTCGTCGGGGGGTTCGGGGCCTACAGCCTCGGGCAGAACAACATCGCGAACGTGATGGGGGTCTTCCTCCGCGTCTCCCCGTTCCCAGAGTCGGTGTCCCTCGGGCCTTTCCGGGTGACGAGCGCGGAGATGCTGTTCCTGTCTGGGGGCCTGGCGATCGCGTCCGGAGTCGCCACGTACTCGCAGCGCGTGATGAAGAAGCTCGGCTCCGGCCTGGCGGCGCTCTCGCCGCTGGCGGCGCTCGTGGTCGTCCTCACGGCCGCGACGGTTCTCTTCGCCTTCGGGTCGCCGGGCGTCGAGCGCGCGCTGAAGGGGCTCGGGCTGCCGACCCTTCCGCTGGTCCCCGTCTCCAGCTCCCAGGCCGTGGTGGGCGCGATCGTAGGGATCTCTCTCGTCCGTAAGAGCCCGGTGAAGGGGAAGACGCTGCTCCGGATCGCGGCCGGGTGGGTGACCGCCCCGGCGGCCGCCGCTCTCCTGGCCCTCCTGGGGCTCTTCGTCCTCCAGAACGTCTTCCTGCTCCCGGTCAGCGGGGCCGGGACGCCGGGGACTCCGCTCCACCGTTCGGAAGCGCGGCGCTGAATCCGGCGTTCCCGTCCGTGCCAGAATCGCGGCGAATCATGAGGAAGATGCCCTCTTGGTCGTCGGCGACGGCGCGCGAAGGGATGACGGCCCCGGAAGCCCTGAAGAGGGCCGCCGACGCCATCGCGGGCGCAGGCTCGCTCTTCGTCACCGCCGGGGCGGGGATGGGGGTCGACTCGGGTCTGCCCGACTTCAGGGGGCCCGAGGGCTTCTGGCGGGCCTACCCCGTCTTCGCGAAGCTCGGGATCCGGTTCGAGGAGGCCGCGAATCCCCGGTGGTTCCGGGAGGACCCGGCCCTGGCGTGGGGGTTCTACGGCCACCGGCTGGAGCTCTACCGGAGGACGGCTCCGCACGCCGGCTTCGGGATCCTCTCCCGCTGGGCGGCGCGAACCCCGTCCGGGGCGTTCGTCTTCACGTCGAACGTGGACGGCCACTTCCAGGCGGCCGGGTTCGATCGGGAACGGATCGTCGAGTGCCACGGCTCGATCCACTTCCTCCAGTGCGTCGCCGCCTGCCACGAGGGGATCTTTCCGGCCGACCCGTTCCGCGTCGAGATCGACGCCGCGACGGGGCGCGCCCGCGAGCCGTTCCCCGCCTGTCCCGGGTGCGGCCGGCTCGCCCGCCCCAACATCCTGATGTTCGGGGACTGGGGCTGGCTCGGCTCGCGGTCGGAGGCCCAGGAGGCGCGCCTCGACGAGTGGCGCGGCGGGGCAGAGGGACCGCTGGTCATCGTGGAGTGCGGCGCCGGCCTCGGCGTCCCGACGGTCCGGATGTTCGGCGAGCGGGCGGCGGCCCTGAACCGCGGGACGCTGATCCGGATCAACCCGCGAGACCCGGAGAGCGGCATTCCCGCCAGGACGGTCTCGGTCCGTTCGGGCGCCCTCGCCGCGCTCCGGGAGATCGACGCCCTGCTGGCCCTCTGATCCGCGCCCGGGCAGGTCGAACAGCCGATTTTCGCGCCGGAAAATGCACGAAATGGTCGAATTAGTGCACGGTCTCCGGTCCTCTTCTAATGGCCGATCGGGGACCTGTCCGGTCCCGCCCGTGCGAAGTTATTGAAAAATAATCTACTTGTGCGAAGGCCCTCCCGGAAATCCTTTCTGGCACGAGAATTGATCTCAAACAGCGCCGGCGCCTCTCCCCGGGCCGGCCACAGATCAAGGGACCGAAAGGCTCAGAAACGTGAAGATGAAGACCCTTGCCGTCCTCGTGGCGGCCAGTCTCCTCTCCCTCGGCACGGCGTTTGCCCAGGACACCCCGAAGGCCGGCGGCGAGCAGAAGCTCGCGGCCGGAACGACGTCCTCTCCCGATACCGCCAAGCCGAAGTCGACCACCAAGAAGTCGAAGAAGAAGTCGAAGAAGAAGTCGAAGGCCAAGCCCGCCGCTCCGAAGACGGACGGGGCGGCTCCGGCTCCCAGGTAAAGGGCCTCGGCTCCGGGCTTCCAGCGCCCCGGCCGTCGGCCGGGGCGCTCTGTCGAGCATCGGGCGCCCCCCGCGCATCCTCCGGTGCCCGTCGGCGTAGAGTGGCGGGATGCTCCTGGCTGTCGGCCTTCTCGCTCTATCCGGGGCGGTCGTTTCGGGGCCTGCGCCCGGGCCGGCGGCTCCGGCCCCTCCCGAGTCAGCCGCGGCTGTCGCCCCGGAGGAGCCGCTTCCCGAGATCGGCGACCTCCTCCGGAGGACCCTGAGGAGCCAGAAGGCTTCCGAACGCCGGCTCGATTCCTACACCTTCGATCAGAGCGAGGAGACCCTCACCTACCGTTCCGACGGGAGCCTCAAGGAGACGACGAGGCGCCTTTTCTACGTCCTCTCCGGCCCGGAACCGGACTCCGGCTCCCGGGAGCTGGCGGAGGTGGACGGCCGTCCCGCGACGCCGGACGAGATCCGGAAGGCGGCCGAGCACGACCGGAAGGACCGGAAGCGCCGGCTGGAGGCGAGAGCCGCGGCGAAAGTTTCCGAGCCCGCCCGGGTCGGCGGGGACGACGACGACCCGGAGATCGGCTCCCGCCGGCTCTCGGACCTGATGCGGCGTTTCGCCATCCGCGTGACGGGAAAGGAGGAGCTGGACGGCCGGGCCGCCTGGGCCGTCGAGTTCTCGCCGCAGCCGGGGGCTCCCGAGAACGGCCTCTCCGACCGGGCGCTGAACGCCCTGGCGGGCAGGGCCTGGATCGACGTTCTGGACCTGCAGGTCCTGAGGGTGGAGGCGGTCTCGACGCGCCCGGTCAGGGTGGCGGGAGGGCTCGCCGCGAGCGTGAAGCGCGCCGCGGTGTCGTACGAGGCGGCGGCCGTCGCCCCGGGGTCCTGGTTTCCGGCCCGGATCGCGCTGCGGCTCGAAGGGAAGAAGGCGCTCTTCTTTCCGCTCAACGTCGAGTACCGGTTCGAGCTCTCCAACTTCAGGTCGTTCGCGGTGGAGACCGAGTCCTCGGTGAAGGCGCCGGAGTGAAGGGCCAAGGGCCGGGGCCCCGCCGGGTCAGCGTTCCTTGCGGAAGAGGTACCCCGAGTACTGGAGCGCCTCGCGCCCGTCTACGGTCTTCACGAAGAGCGTTTCCCGGCCGCTCCGTCCGATCCCCCGGATGAGGGCCTCGGTGTCGCCGAGCGGTTCCAGGATCAGGTTTAGCGTCCCGATGTCGAACTTGTCGCTCGAGAGCTTGCCGCTCAGGATCCCGTCCCGGTACTCGATCTCGAGGATGTCGTCGAAGAGCCGGAAGTCGTCCTCGGCCGGCACCAGTCGGTAGTGACCCGTCCGCTTCAGCCACTTCGACGAGATCTTCCTCCGGGTGTCGATCTCCTCCCCCACCACCGCGCTGATGCCGTCCCGCTCGAGCACGAGGACGCGGGTCGAACCGACGGTCTTCACCGTGGTCCGGGCTTCGTCGAGGTCGCTGATCGCGAGGGGGAACAGCCCGAGGAACCTGTACTCGGCGGAGAAGTAGCCGTCTTCCGCCGGGATCAGGTTCAGCGTGACGCCGGAGATCTTCAGCTCGAGCCGGCCGGCGTTCTCGGTGATCCGGGCCACCCCTTTCAGCGTCGCGAAGGTCCCCGTGTAGCGTCCGGCCTCCTCGGCCGACAGCCGGACCACCTTCCGGCTCACGGGAGCGGGCGGCCGGATCCCCTCCTTGACCTCCAGGGCAAGCCGGAGCATCTCGTCGGCCACGCGCTCGGTGATCTTGTCGCCCGTGTCGGAGTTGGTGAGGACGATCGCGGTGAGGCGGTGGTCCGGGAGCATGACGAGCGTGCTCCGGTGGTACAGCGAGAGGCCGTGGTGGAAGCAGACGCGGCCGGAGTAGTCGAGCTTCTGCCGGCCCAGCTGCCACATCAGGCCGATCCGGCGGTTCAGGTCCATCGGGACGGAGTCGTTCTGGGGAACCCACATCGACTCGACGGTCTCCGCCCGGAGGATCCGTCCCTCGCCGACTCGGCCGCGCGCGTGCATGGACATGGCGAACCTGGCGAGATCTCTTCCGCTCGTGTAGAGGCTCGTCGAGGGAAGGTCCCGCGGCACGAACTCCGTGGCTTCCCTGCCGCGGTGGTAGCTCCGGGAGACCCCGGGCCGGACTCCGGCCGCGGTCGGGAACCAGGAGCGGGTCATCCCGAGCGGGTCGAAGAGCCGCTCCTCTACGAAGTCCTTGTACTCCATCCCCGATGCCTTCTCGATGACGAGGCCGAGCAGGTCCACGCCGATGTTCGAGTAGTTGAGGATGTAGTTCGGCGGGTACGAGAGGTAGTTGTCCTTCAGGTAGTCGACGATCGACCGGAAGGACATCGGGGCCTTGCAGAAGAGGCCGTAGCCCCAGTCGGAGGGGAGGCCCGAGTGGTGGGTCATCAGCATCCGGACCGTGATCGGGTCGGAGCCGGGAAAGCGGTTCTTGATCTGGAATTCCGGCAGGTAGCGGCTCACCGGGGCGTCCAGGTCCACCTTTCCCTCCTCGACCAGCTGCATGACGGCCGTCGCGGTGAAGAGCTTCGTGAGGGAGGAGACGGTGTAGACGGTGTCGGTCGTCGTGGGCGCCAGGCGCTCCCGGTCGGCGTACCCGAAGCCCCGGGCGTAGGCGATCTCCTGGTCGTCGACCAGGACCACGGTGGCTCCCACGACGTCGTACCGCCTCATCAGCCTGTCGACGCTGGCCGACATGGTGTGAGCGAGGGGGCCGTAGGCGCCGCGCACGCCGGGAGCCGGGTGCGGAGGGACCGACGCGCACGAGACCGTCCCCGCGAGGAGGAGCGTGGCCAGCAGCGCGGCGAGACGGCTCTCCCTCACCGCGGCGCTCCGGGCCTCGACCTTCGCGTCGTCGTCACGGCGCTCGGGTTTCAGGATGACGCGATCGCCGGATCGATCTCGGAAGAGTGGGACGGGAGCCCGGCGGGCGGCGCGGCGATCCGTCCGGTGGCGGTGAAGTCGTGCCGGTTGGCCCGGAGGACGCGCCCGTCCGGGTCCCGGACGACCCGCTCGTAGAACGCGTCCCGCTCGAACGGCTCGCGCCCCGAGTCCCGGATCAGCTTCTCCATCTGGAGGCGGGAAAGGCCGGTCTCGGTCCTCGCCCCGGCGGCGTGGGTGATCGTCTCCTCCGTGACAGTCCCGACCAGGTCGTCGGCCCCGGTCTGGAGGGCGACCTCGGCCAGCTTCTCGCCGATCTGTACCCAGTAGGCCTTCACGTGGTCGAGGTTGTCGAGCATCAGGCGAGACACGGCGATGACCCGGAGGTCCTCGAGCCCCCCGGCGGCCAGGAGGTGGGGAAACTGCGTCCCCTCCGGGTGGAACGCCAGGGGGATGAAGCCGAGGAAACCCCCCGTCTCGTCCTGCATCTCCCGGATCCGGACTAGGTGGTCCACCCGGTCGGCGGCCGTCTCCACGCTCCCGTAGAGCATCGTCACGTTCGTCTTGACCCCCTGCCGGTGGCACTCGCGGGCGATCTGGAGCCATTCTTCGCCGGTGATCTTGTTCGCGCAGATGACGTTCCGGACCCGCTTCTCGAAGATCTCGGCGCCGCCGCCCGGGCAAGAGTCCATCCCTGCGGCCTTCAGGTCGGCGATCGCCTCGGCGACCGTCTTCTTGCCGACCCGGGCGATCCAGTCCAGCTCCACCATGGTCCAGGCCTTCAGGTGGACCCCGGGGAAGCGCGACCGGAGGGCGCTCATCAGGTCGACGTAGTACGAGTAGGGGAGCGTCGGGTGGAGCCCGCCGACGATGTGGAGCTCGGTGACGCCGTCGTGCCAGCCAGAGGCCGCCTCGGAGACCGCCTCCTCCACCGCCATCGTGTAGCCCCCCTCCACGCCGGGCCTGCGCGCCCAGGCGCAGAGGCCGCAGTCGACCCAGCAGAGGTTCGTGGGGTTCAGGTACCGGTTGACGTTGTAGTACCCGGCGTTCCCGTGCCGGCGCTCGCGGTCGAAGTTCGCCAGGGCGAAGAGGCCGTGGAGGTCGCGGGTCGCAAAGAGCGCAAGGCCGTCCTCGAACGACAGCCGCTCCTTCCCGGCCACTTTCCGGGCGATCGGAGCGAGGGGCGAGGAGGCGAAGCGTTCGAGGAGGCGGTCGACCCCCTCCGGGGACGAGGTCATCAGTCCAGGTCGGAATCCGAGTTCGGGCGAGAGATCAGGCGGGGCTTCTGCTGGTCCGCCACCGCCGACGGGTCCAGCTCGTCGCGGTGCCCCTTGTACCGGTCGTAGCAGACGCGGCAGAATTGGGAATCGGGGCGGAACTCGAAGTCGACGACGGTGCCGACGGCCAGGAGCTCGGGGACGGTCTCGCCGCAGGAGTCACAGGCGCCGGTCAGTTTCATGAGCTTCCAGACGGGTCCAGACATGGGCCGGAGTCTACCCGAGACCCGTGCTCGAGGGCACGTGGTCCCGTTCCGGAGCCGTTCGGAGCAGCCCCCGTTGCGATTTCCCGCGGCATCCCCCCGGCGAGCGCATCAGTAGTAGGGCACGGCCAGCAGGAAGGTGCCGTCGTTCGAGACGTTGTTCACCTCGACGGCGTAGCAGACCGCGCTCCCGGTCGTCTCTACCAGGAGCCCCCCGTTCGTGACCGGTGCGGACAGGACCAGCTGGTCCCACCCCAATCCCGCCAGCGCGAGGGTGTAGGGCTTGCCCACCGCCTTGTTGCTAGCGTTGAAGACGCTGAATGTCACCGTCTGAGGGGCGGACGTGGTGCTCGCGCATCCGACGTTCGTCCGGAATGCGGAGTTGACCGAGAAGCCGACGACGAGGCCAGGTCTGATATCGGTGGTCGCTCCGAGCTCGTCGATGGACGGGACGGACGTGGTGTAGCGGCCGGCGCTCGTGTCGACGTAGACCTGCGCGTTGACGAGGAACAGGTAGTCGGGGTCGCCGCTGTCGAAGTCGATCGCCCCGGCGCCGGTGAGGTTGAACACGTTCGTCACGAAGTCGTTGAAGGTGAGGGTCAGGCCGGGACGGATGAAGATGTTCTGCACGGAAACCTCACCCAGCTGGGTCCTGAGGCCGACGCGGACGGAGTAGTCGTAGCTCGACGCGTTGAAGATGCTCACCCGGGTCTTGTAGACGGCTCCCTGCTGACCGGTCAGGTTCGTGGACGTCGGGAGGAGCATGTGGGAGACCGGACCCCCGGAGGCGGGAGGCCCCAGGGGCTGTCCGGCGGCGCCGGGGGCGGTCGAGAGGCCCGCCAGGAGGAGCAGTCCCCCGGCCCAGCGGGAGGCGGAGGAGCGGGAGAGACACGTACCAACCATGGGGGAGTCCTTTCCTGAGATCACGTCGTGAAAGGGTGCGGCGGGGAGTCTCCGCCGCCGCACTCGAGGCCGATCCTCAGCCGAGGAGGTTGATGACCTTCTTCACGCCCTTGATGGACTGGGTCTTCGTCAAGGCTTCCTTGGCCGTCTCCGGGCTGTCGACCTTCCCGCGCAGGCTGACCACGCCGTCGACCACCTCGACCTCGATCTTCAGCGCGTTCGTGCCGATGTCGCCCAGCAGGATCCCCTTCACCTTCATCTCGAGCGCCACGTTCTTCACGGAGGCCTCGGTCGCGCCGACGGCTCCTTCGGCGTTCCGCTGCGTCACCTTGTTCTCGACCTTCTTGACGCCCTTGACCGAGAGGGCGACTTCCCCGGCCAGCCCCTGGCTCGCGGACTTCGTCACCTCGCCCGTCAGGATCGCCGTCTCACCCGAGAAGGCGACCTGAATCCGGAGAGCGTCGGTCCCCAGCTTCTCGATGAGGGTGGACCGGATGTCCACGGTCGTGAGCGCCTCGGAGACCGCGGTCGACGGGGCCGCGGACTTCGCCTCGGCGGCAGCCGCCGGCGGCGCCGAGAGGAGCCACGCGAGGGAAAGGGTCGCAAGGACGACCGGTACTGTCTCGTTCCTGAATGTCATTTTCATGGAGACCTCCTTTGGTCTATGGAGATCACTGCGCAATCCGCCTGCCATCGGGAAATCGGAGCCGGAGGGCCGCTTGCCCGCCATCCGAGGGAAAAAGGCGCGAAACCGGCCAGTGTCGCGGCAACGCTTTCCGCGCGGCTTGAAAGAAGTTCAGCCCGGTTGCCTATCCCGAATACGTCTCGAAGACGTCCCGGAAGGCCTCCTCGTCAGCCTCGAACGCCGCCAGGACCGCCGGATCGAAGTGCTCCGGCAAGGTCCGCCCGTCCCCGCGCGTGATGATCTCCGCGGCCGTCTGGTGATCGAACCCGGGCTTGTACGGCCGATGGCTCCGGAGGGCGTCGTAGACGTCGCAGATGTTCATGATGCGGGCCGGAAGCGATATCCCGTCTCCCCGTTTCCCGGACGGGTATCCGCCGCCGTCCCAGCGCTCGTGGTGATCCAGCGCGATCTCGGCGCCCATCCTGAGGTACGGGGACTTGCCTTCGCCCAGGATCCTCGCCCCGATCCAGGTGTGCCCCTTCATGACTTCCCACTCCTCCGTGGTCAGCACGCCGGGCTTGAGGAGGATGTGGTCGGGAATGCCGATTTTTCCGATGTCGTGCATCGGGCTCGCGAGGAAGATCTTCTCGACGAAGTCCTCGTCCTGCCCGAGCCTCCGGGAGAGCGACCGGGTGTAGTAGCTGATGCGCCTGACGTGAGAGCCGGTGTCTTCGTCCCGCTGCTCGGCCGCACGCGTCATCGTGAAGATGGTCTCCGAGTAGCTCTCCTGGAGCTCGGCCGTCCGCTCCCTCACCCGCCGCTTCAGCACGTCGTTGAAGCCCTGGAGCTCCCTGTGCAACAGCCGGACCTCCAGCATGTTGCGCACTCGCGCCAGCACCTCGGCCAGCTCGAACGGCTTGCGGACGAAATCCTTCGCGCCCGCCTGGAGAGCGCGCAGCTTGTGCTCCGGCTGGGCCGTGATGACGAGAACGGGAAGGTAGCTGTCCGGGTCGAGCGCCTTGAGCCCCTCCATCACCGCGAATCCGTCCGTCACGGGCATCTGGAGGTCGAGCAGGATGATGTCATAGCGGTTCCTCGCGTGAAGCCGGCAGACCTCGCCGGGGTTCGTCGTCGAAGTGACGGCCGTGTAGCCCGCGCCGCACAGCATCCTCTCGAGCAGCAGCACGTTCGCTTGCTGATCGTCGACGATCAGTACCCGGGCACGGAGGATCTCAGGTTCGCTCGGCATGACCGACGCCGCTCCTCACGGGTTCCTCGCCGCCTCGTCCCCGGCGAACGCCAGGGCCCCGTCCAGGACCTTCATGAGCTCCTTCACCTTGATCGGCTTCGTCATGTACGTGAAGAACCCGGCCTTGAGGCCCCTGGCCCTGTCGCGAGGCAGGGCATTGGCCGTCAGCGCCACGACGGGGATGTGCGCGGTGGCTGGATCCGAGCGCAGGATCTTGAGGGCATCGAAGCCGCTGATGCCGGGCAAGTTGAGGTCCATCAGGATCACGTCGGGCCGGGAGACGCGGGCCGCCTCGACGCCGCTGTTCCCGTTGGTCGCGGTCAGCAGGCGGATGTCGGGGCGGCGAGCGATGATCTGCTCCATCAGCCTCAGGTTCGCCGGGTTGTCTTCCACGTAGAGCAGCGTGTGGAGCTGCGGGCCGTTCGGGACGCGCGCCCCCTCCTCTGCGGGGAGGGCGGCGCGCTCGGCCGGGAGCCTCGGCTCTCCGGCCGAGGAGAGCTCGAACCAGAAGACGCTCCCGGTGCCGACGGTGCTGTCGACGCCGATGGTCCCGCCCATCAATTGCACCAGCCTCTTCGCGACCACGAGACCGATGCCCGTTCCCTCCTCGCCCCCGCCCTCCTGTCCGAGCCGGTTGAACGCCTGGAACAGCTGGGCGATCTCCTCGGGGTGGAGGCCCGCGCCCGCGTCCCTGATGCTCACGCGCACGCATCCGGACGAGACCTCGCGGCAGGTCACCTCGATCTCGCCCTCCTTGCCGTTGTACTTGATGGCGTTCGAGAGGAGGTTGAGCAGGACCTGCTTGAGCCGTGTCCGGTCGGCCTTGACCCAGTGGCGCTCGGAGGCGCCGGGGATGGTCATGCGGATGCCGCGCTCCTGGACCAGCGGGGCGACCATGTCCCGGCATTCGAGGAGGACCTCGGGGAGCGAGACCGGCTCCGGCGACAGGTGGAGCGACTCGACCTTCGCGAGGTCGAGGATCTCGTCGATCAGCGCCAGCAGGTGCCACCCCGCCTGGAGGATCTGGGCAGCGCTCTCCTTCTGGCCCGGAGTCGGCGGCGGAGAGTCCGACTCGATCAGCTGGGCGAATCCCAGGATGGCGTTGAGAGGGCTGCGAAGCTCGTGGCTCATGCTGGAGATGAACTCCGACTTCGCGAGGCTGGCCGTCTCCGCCTCCTGCCGGGCGCCCTCCAGCTCCGTGTTCTTCTCCTGCAGCACCTGGTCCAGGTGCTTGCGCTCGGTGATGTCGCGCGCCGCCGCGAAGACGCCTTGCAACCTCCTGTCCCGGTCGTAGAAGGTGGTGGCGTTGATGGACACCTCGGTGTGCCGGCCGTCCCTGTCGACCGCCGTGAGCTCGTAGTTGCTGATCCTCTTCGCGCCCAGCACCAGCGAGACGGCCGCCTCCGCCATGTCCGTGTCGGTGAAGTGCCGGCCGAACCGCGAGCCGAGCAGCTCGTCGCGCGTGCAGCCGGTGAGCGTTTCCATCTGCTTGTTGACGTCGGTGATGACTCCCGCGGGGTCGGTCGTCATCAGCGCGTCCACGTTCGACTCGAAGAGGGACCGCGTGTAGAACTGGCTGTCGCGGAGGCGCTGGGCGAGCGCCTTCTGCTCCTCCTCCACCCGCTTGCGCTCTGTGTTGTCGGTCCCGATCAGGAGGAAGCCGATGATCGCTCCCCGGGCGTCCCGGAGCGCCGTGACCGAGACGATGGCCGGGAGGCGGCTGCCGTCCTTGCGGACGTACGTCAGCTCGTAGATGTCCTCGATTCCCCGCGAGGCCTTGAAGACGAGCGCCTCGAAGCCCGGCGAGATCGGGGTCCCGAGCTCCCGGCTCAGCGTCCTGGCGCGGCGGATCACCTCGTCGGGGTCGGAGATGTCCGCGGGGGTGATCTTGTTGATGACGTCGGCCGCCGCGTAGCCCAGCATCCGCTCGGCCCCGACGTTGAAGATCTGGATCACGCCCTTGTCGTCGGTGGCGATGCTCGAGAAGTTGGCGCTGTTGAAGATCGCCTTCTGCAGCGTGCCCGCCTTCTGGAGGGCCTCCTCCGCCTGGCGTCGCGCACTGTTGTCGGTCCCGATGAGGAGGTAGCCGATGATCTCGTTTCGTTCGTCGCGAAGGGCCGTCACCGACACGATCGCGGGGAGCCGGCTCCCGTCCTTGCGGATGTAGGTCAGCTCGTAGATGTCCTCGATGCCCCGGGAGGCCTTGAACACCAGCGCTTCGAAGCCGGGCGCGATCGACCGCGAGAGCTCGGCGCTCAGTGACTCGGCCCGGGCGATGACCTCCACGGGATCGGAGATGTCGGCCGGCGTGATCTTGTTCACGACGTCGGCCGCCGCGTAGCCCAGCATTCGCTCGGCCCCGACGTTGAAGATCTGGATGACGCCCTTCGCGTCCGTCGCGATGCTCGAGAAATTGGCGCTGTTGAAGATCGCGTTCTGAAGGGCCCCTGCCTTGAGCAGGACCTCGTCTGCCCGCTTGCGGGCCGTCAGGTCTCTCAGGACGCCCGTGAAGTAGCGCTCGCCGCCGAGCGACATCTCGGTGGCCGCGATTTCCAGCGGAAAGGCGCGGCCGTCCTTTCGCCTCCCGACGGCCTCCCGGCCGGACCCGGTCAGATCCGTGTCGGCGGTCCTGGTGTGCCGAGCGACGAGCTCGTCGCGCTGGCCGCGATCGAGGGACGGGATCGCCAGGGTGACGGGCTGGCCGGCGAGCTCGCCGGGCGGCCAGCCGAACATGCGCTCGGCGGCGGGGTTGACGGTCCGGAGGAGGCCGCTGCCGGCGTGGACGGTGATGATGCCGTCGGCCACGGTGTTGAGGATCGTCTGCAGGACCGCTCCGCTGTCGCGAAGAGCCTGCTGGGCCGAGTATTCCTTGTTGACGTCCCGAAAGACCATGACGGCGCCGATCACGCGGCCGTCGCGGTCGCGCATCGGGGCGCAGCTGTCGTCGACGGCGCACTCGGTCCCGTCGCGCGCCGTCAGGATGGTGTGCTCCTCCAGGCGCTGGATCGTGCCCTTGGCGAGGGCCTCCTTCAGCGGGATCGGGGAGGGCTGCCTGGTCTCCCGGTTGATGAGATGGAAGATGCCGTCGACCGGGCTGTCGAGGGCCTCGACCTGGGTCCAGCCGGTGAGACGCTCCGCGACCGGGTTCAGGAGCGTCACCCTCCCGTCGGAATCCGTGGCGATCACGGCGTCGCCGATCGACATGAGGGTGACGGCGAGCTTCTCCTCGCTGAACCGTAACGCGGCGTTGATCTGCGCGAGCTTCTGGGTGGTCTCTTCCCGCAGCTGGAGGAGGTGCTGTGTTTCGAGAAGGGCCACGCTCCGGAGCTCGTGCTGCGATTCGCGATAGACCAGATAGGCGACAGCGAGGGCGAGGAGCAGCATCAGCAAGCTCGCGACGACGATCATTGCGAGCAGGCGTCGCAGGTAGGCCTGGAGATCTCCATCGTGGCCCGCCAGGGCCGACTCCTCGATCCGGGTGAGCTCCTTCATCTCGACGCGAATCGCGTCCATGAGGCGCATCCCCTGCCCTTCGCTGACGGCCGCGACGGCGTCAGGCACGTCGTGAGCGCGGCGCAGGTCGATGACATGCGCCATCTCCGCGAGCTTGGCGTCCAGCAAGGGGGCGACGGCGTCCAGATGGCGGCGGGCCGTGGGCACGGAGGTCAGACGGCTCAGCGAGTCCAGGTCGGAACGGAGGCCATCGCGTACCGCGAGATAGGGCTTCAGGAACGCCTCGTCACCGGTGAGGGAGTAGCCGCGCTCGGCGGTCTCGGCATCTTTCAGCGCCGAAAGCAGGTCGTCGGCCCGGCGCAGCAGGCCGTAGGTCTGCTTCTGCGCCGCGGCGGCGCCCCGGATCTCCGTGAAAGCCCAGAAGGGTGCGGCGACCACGAGCACCGGAAGGGCGAGGGCTCCTGCCAGCGCAGCGACGATTCTCGAGGAGATCTTCATCGGACACCAACCCTTCCGTCGGGAGCGACATGGCATCGGCTCATCTCAGATGCCGTGCGGCTGACGGCGCCTGCCAGCATTCGAGATCTCCCGGGGTGAGCGGTTCTCATGCCGGTCACCTTGCACGTTGCGTGCCGATAGGAGGCCCCTGCGCCGGGAACACGCCCGGGGAACGTCCCTCGTCGGCGTCGACCGTCCGTCCCGCATTGCCGCTCGCCGTCGTTCGAGTTCATGGAGTGCCCCCGAGGGCGACGCGATCAGCCCGATCCGGCCGGGCTGCCGCCTCGGGCGGGGAGGACTGAACGGGGCGGCTGACGGCGCCCGGTTCGGGCGTCACGGGATGCGGGCGGTACCGGCCCGAGTAGACGGCGGTCATCTCGGCGCCGAACAGCACGATGTACGACGCGCCGTAGACCCAGAGGAGGATGAGGACGAGAGCGCCGGCGACCCCGAACTGCGACGCCAGGGTCGTCTGACCGAGAAGAAACCCGATCAGCCACTTCCCGATCGAGAAGAGGAGGGAGGTTGCGACGGCGCCGATGGCGACGTCCCGCCATTCGAGACGAACGTCGGGGAGGATCCGGTAGATCAGCGCGACGAGGGTGGTCAGGACCAGGTAAGCGAGTCCCTCGTTCACCAGCGTGACGAGCGCGGCGGGAAGCCGGATCTCGGCGGTGAGGAAGTCGGTCAGGGCCAGCAGGGTTGAGCTGATCGTCACGGAGACGAGCAGCACGAGGCCGATCGCCACGACGAGGGCGAACGACACGATGCGCTTCCTTACGAGCGAGCGGAACATGGGTCCGGGGGACCGCTCGACTTCCCACACGCAATTCAGGGCCTCCTGCAGCTGGATGAAGACGGCCGTGGCTCCCAGGACGAAGGCCACGATCCCGGCGAGTCCGGCGAAGCCGGCTCCCAGCCCGGGACCGGCCGCCTTCTCGAGAACCGCCGCGACGGCCAGACCGGAATCCGTCCCCATGACGCCCTGGAACTGGCGCACGATCTCGCCGTGGACGCGTTCTTCGCCGAAGAAACGTCTGGCGACCGAACCGACGACGAGGAGGGCGGGCGCCAGGGAGAAGAGCGCGTAGAAGGCGAGCGCCGCGCTCTGGGTGTCGACGGAGTGCAAGACGCAGCGGTGGAGGGTCTCGACGAGGAACCCGAGAGATTCGTGGGCTGCCCGTCGGATTCCCCGCTCCGTCGCCATCTCGCCCACCCCGTCTTCACGCCCGGTCAGGAGGGCCGTTCACTGTCTATTCGGGGCGTCCCTCAACCGCCCGGCTGACCCTTCTTGTCCTGGCCCTGGCCCTGGTCCTTGCCCGGGGCCTGTCCCGGCGGCCCCGCCCTTTCGTGGCTCTGCTGGGGCTGCGGCGGCTGGGCAGCCGGGGCCTGTGCAGGGCGGGCGTGCGGATCGAGCTGGCCCTGCTGCTGCTGCTTCGGCGGCTGCTGCGGGGGTCGGGCCTGCTGCGGCTTGGCTTCCTGCTGCTGGGCCTGTTGCTGCTGGGCCTGTTGCTGCTGCTTGGCCTGGCCCTGCTGTTTGGCTTCCTGCTGCTGAGCCTGTTGCTGCTGTTTGGCTTGGCCCTGCTGCTTGGCTTCCTGCTGCTTGGCTTGCTGCTGTTTGGCCTGGCCCTGC
>CAIMWE010000025.1 GCA_903845115.1 uncultured Acidobacteriota bacterium
CCCAGATCGAGCGGATGACGCGCCTCTATCAAGCGCTCATCGGCGTTGGTGAGGCGATCGTCAGGGCGAGTACGCCGGGAGAGCTTTTTCGCGAAATTTGCCGCGTCCTCGTGGAGAGCGGCTGCTTCAAGATGGCGTGGATGGGCTGGCGGGACGTGGCTTCGCCACAGATTCTCGTCGTCGGGAGCCACGGCGACCACACCGGCTACCTCGACGGCATCCGTGTGTTCGCAGACCGGCGGCCCGAGGGTATGGGTCCTACCGGTACCGCCATTCGGGAGGGGAAGCCCTACGTCTGCAGCGACTTCAGCGGTGATCCCCGGACTTTGCCGTGGCGCGGAGCGGCAGCTCGCGCGGGGTGGCGTAGTTCTGCGGCCTTCCCCGTTCGGTTCGGGGGGGAAACGTCCGGCGCTCTGACCGTTTACTCGCTGGACACGGACGTTTTCGGGGACCGGGAAGTCTCTCTGCTCGAACGTGCGGCGACCGATATTTCCTTCGCCATGGAGAAACTGGAACACGAGGTGGGACAGCGACAGGCCGAAGAGAGAGTCCGCCAGCTGAATTCGGATCTGGAGCAGCGAGTGCAAGAGCGGACGGCGGAACTGGAGGCGGCCAACCGGGAGCTGGACGCTTTCTCTCACTCCGTGTCGCACGACCTCCGGGCGCCGCTCAGGGCGATCACCGGCTTCTCCGCGAAGGTCGTCAAGAGCCACAGCGGGCAGCTCGACACCGAAGGACAGCGTCTTCTGGGCGTCATCAGCTCCAATGCGCAAAGGATGTCCGTGCTGATCGACGACCTCTTGGCATTCTCGCGGACCGCCAGGGCCGAGGTCCGGCACACCCGGCTGGACATGGAAGAGATCGCCCGGTCTGTCTTCGAGGAGGTCGCGGGGGGGCCGGAAACAAGGACGAAGACCGAATTTCAGCTGGGCGAGCTACCGAATGCGGAGGGGGATGCCCCGCTGCTCCGGCAGGTGTGGGTCAACCTGCTCTCCAACGCGGTGAAGTACTCGTCGCACGCCGAGAAGCCCGTGGTCGAAGTGACCGGCGAAATCGAGGGAGACTTCGCCGTCTACCGGGTCAGGGACAACGGCGTCGGGTTCGACATGGCCTACGCCGACAAGCTCTTCGGGGTCTTCCAGCGGCTCCACGGGGTGGCCGAATTCGAGGGGACGGGGATCGGGCTCGCGCTGGTCAAGCAGGTCGTGACCCGGCACGGCGGACAGGTCCGGGCGGAAGGCGAGGTTGGGAAGGGGGCGACGTTCTCCTTCTCGCTTCCCGTGGTCGCTCTTTCCGGCCTCAGCACGTCCTTGAAAAAGCTGGTCCTGCCCCCGGGGACCACGAACATCCGCTGACCCGAGCAGACGGGGTCGCCACCCCCTGTACGGTCCGTTGTAGCAGTCAGAGGAACGTCTCGAGCGTTTCGACGCCGAGGGGCTTGGCGATCATCGCCGCCGCCCCGAGCCGCGCGCAGTCATCGACGTCCCGGGGGTCGTTGGAGGAGGTGAGGATGGCGACGCGGAGGTGGCGCGTCCGCTCGTCGCCGCGGATCCTCTCGAGGACCTCGATCCCGTCGATCTTCGGCAGCCGCAGGTCGAGGAAGACGAGGTCCGGGGCGATAGACGGTTCGCTGGACGGGGAGCCGTGGAGCATCGCGAGCGCCTCCGCTCCGTCCCGCGCAACCGCGATCCGCGTGACTCCCACGCGGCGGAGGGCCCAGACGGTGAGCTCCTCGTCGTCGGCGCTGTCCTCGACGAGCAGCACGACGGGATTGTTCATCGCGGCGCCCCGGCTCCCTCCCGGAGCGTGAAGAAGAAGGTGGACCCTTCCCCGGGGGTCGACTCGGCCCAGATCCGACCCCCGTGCCGTTCGACGACCTGCCGCGCGATCGCGAGGCCGATCCCGTTCCCGGGGAACTCCGTCTCCTGGTGGAGACGGGAGAAGGGCTCGAAGAGCTTGCCGGCGAAGGCCGCGTCGAACCCGGCCCCGCTGTCTCTCACGAAGTAGGCCGTGCCGCCCCCTTCGGGCCTGCTGCCGACCTGCACCTCCGCGCCGGGGCTCTTCGACGAATACTTGAGAGCGTTCGCCACGAGGTTCCCGAGCAGGATCCCGAGCATCTCCCGGTCCCCTTCCACGCCCATCCCGGGCTCCACCGAGACCGCCGCCCCCGGGTTGAACTCCGTGCGGAGATCCTCGGTCAGGGAGACGGCAAGCCCGGAGAGGTCGACCGGCTCGGGCCTCATCGGGGACCTCGGGAGCCGGTTGAGGAGGAGGATGCCGTCGGTGACCCCCTTCAGCTTCCGGCTGGCGGCGTCGATCCGCCCCGCTATGCGGGTGACCTCGGCCAGGTCGCCGACCTTCGCCGCATCGAGCAGCATCGCGCTGAATCCCTCCATCCGCGCGACGGGAGCGCGCAGCTCGTGCGAGAGGGAGTAGCTCACCCCCTCGAGGTGCCTGTTCGTCTCCTCGAGGTCCCTCGTCCGCTGCCGCACCCGCTCCTCCAGCTCGTCGTTGAGGTTCCTGAGCTTCCTCTCGTTCTCGCGCCTCTCCGTCACGTCGAAGCAGTAACCGATGAAGCCCGCGAACCCGCCCTCGGGGTCGCGGAAAGGGCGGCCGACGTCGAGGATCCAGCGGTACGCGCCGTCCCGGCTCCTGAGGCGGTACTCCATCTCGAAACTCGCCTGCCGTCCGAACGCTTCGCGCCAGACGGTCACGCAGCGCTCGAGGTCCTCCGCGTGGACCCCCTCCGTCCAGCCGTCGCCCCGTTCATGCTCCAGCGTCCGGCCGGTGAACTCGAGCCAGGTCTGGTTGAACCATTCGCAGGAGGCGTTCGTGTCCGCCCTCCAGATGAGGACCGGCGCGCTCGCCAGGAGGCTCAGGTAGTGCTCTCTCAGCACACGGTCTCCCGCGCCACCGGATTCGCTCTCTGCGCTCCTCTCCCCCATACGCCTTTCTTCCTCCGCGTATTGCTTTCGAATACTACGCTAGGGGTCCTGTGTCAGCCTTGACTGCTTGCATTCCCCGGAAGGACGGGCGCCACTCGGCTCTCGATCGCCTGGATTGAAGCATTCGCTGGTCCTTTCCTTCGATTCGGTCAGACAAGGTGAGTCGTCAATCCCGAGTCGGGCTGGCTTATATTGGTGAGGCCCTTCCGGTCCGGAGGAATCAGATGAAGACCGCGCGCTTTGCCGACAGGGAAATCAAGGGGACGCCCTCTTCGGAGCGGAGCGCCGCGCTGAAGAGGCGTTACCTCGACTCCCCGCTCATGGTCGACGTGGAGTACATCCGGTGGCTCACCCGGTCGCACCGGACCACCGCCGGGAGGGAGATCCTCGAGCGGCGAGCGGAGGACCACGCCTTCGCGCTGGAGCACCTCACGCCGGTCATCCACGCCGGCGACCGGATCGCGGGGAACAAGACCCGCTTCATCCGCGGCGCGATCCCCTACGCGAACTACGCGGCGGGCCCCTTCCTGCGCGAGCTCCGGCGGGAGGTGCAGGACGCCCAGCAGAGGCACGTCGACTTCGGGGAGGGAGGCGGAATCGAGAGGTCCCGCGCCGAGGCCGCCGAGACGGGGAGCGTCCTCTTCTCCGGGAAGTTCCTGATCTCGCGGGAGGAGCTCTCCGAGCTGAGGGAGATCTGCGAGTACTGGGAAGAGAAGTGTCTGATGGAGCAGGGGGACAGGCTCTGGAAGTCGCGGTTCGCCGGCGCGGAGTTCATCGAGGACGGCTGGAAGATCGGCCTCTACACGGCCCCGCACGACCCTTGCCCGGAAGGGCGCCTGGTCCTGGACTTCGAGACGGCGGTCTCGAAGGGCTACCGTTCCGTCATCGAGGAGATCGACGGGCGGATCGCCCGGGCCGGCGAGGGCGACCAGCCCGGGGTTCCCTTCTGGAGGGCGGCGAAGCGGTCCCTCGAGGGGGCGCTGAGGTTCGTCGAGAGGTACGCGGACGAGGCCGACCGGCTGGCGGCACGGGAGCCGGACCCGGCGAGGGAGAAGGAGCTCCTGGAGGTGGCGGAGGCGTGCCGCCGGGTCCCCGCCCTCCCCCCGCGGACCTTCCGCGAGGCCGTGCAGTCCTTCTGGTTCACCTACCTGCTCGGCCATCTGGAGGGCTCGCACCTCGGCTACTCGCCCGGGCGCCTCGACGCGCTGCTGCACCCGTATTTCGCCGCGGACGCCGGGGCCACCTTCGAGGAGGCGGTGGGCCTGTTCGAGGAGCTCTTCGTCAAGATGACGCAGATCGAGTACGTGGCGAGCCTCAGCTGGCAGGGCCTCGGCCACGGGAACCTCTACCAGAACGTGATCCTGGGAGGCCTGGACGAGGCCGGGAAGCCGGCGTCGAACGAGATCTCGATGGCGATCCTCGAGGCCCAGGTCAACATGCAGATGACCCAGCCGACGCTCTCGGTCTGGTACGACGACTCGCTCGACGAGGCCTTCCTGCTGAAGGCTGCGGAGTGCGTGAAGACCGGGGTCGGCTACCCCGCGTTCTTCAACCTCGCGACCTTCGTCCGGCACGAGAGGGCGGTGACCGGCTTCCCCGAAGGGACCATCCGCCGCCACGCGGCGATAGGAGGGTGCACCGAGCCGACCCTCCAGGGAATGTCGTACGGAATCGTCCAGGCCGGGTTCGTGAACCACGGGAAGCTGGTCGACCTCCTGATGAACGACGGGGTGGACCCAGTGACCGGAACCCGGATGTTCCCCGCCGCGCCGCTCGGCACCTACGGCGACGTGGTCGCCCGCTACAAGGAGATGATGCACGCGGCCGTCCGGAACTGGCAGCAGTACTGGAACTTCGTGATGCGGGCCCACCGCCAGACGGTCCCGCTGGTCTTCTGCTCGGTCTTCGTGCGCGACTGCCTCGGGAGGGGCCTCTGCATGGACGACGGCGGCGCCCTGCACAACGGCACGCCGACGACCCTCTCGTCCGGCCTGGTCAACGCGGCCAACTCGCTCGCCGCGATCCGGAAGCTCTGCTTCGAGGACCACACGTGCACCCTGGAGGAGCTGCGGGACGCGGTGGCCCGCGACTGGGAGGGAGAGGAGCCGCTGAGGCGGAAGGCGCTCGACGCCCCGAAGTGGGGGAACGACGACGACCGCGTCGACGAGGTTTTCCTGGACCTCTTCGACGACTACTGCACGTTCGTCCCCGGCCAGCTCAACTACCTCGGGAAGCCGTACGACCCGTCGATGCTCGCCATCTCGACCCCGGTGCCGTTCGGCAAGGCGTGCGGCGCGTTCCCGGACGGGCGCCGGGCCGGGGAGCCGCTCGCGGACGGAGTGACCTCGCCGTTCCCGGGGACCGACGCGAGAGGGCCGACGGGCGTCATCCGGTCGTCCTCCAAGGTCGACCACTCGCGGATCCGCGGCGGGCTCCTCAACCTGAAGTTCCACCCCTCGTCGCTCGGCGGCGAGCGCGGCTCCCGGAACCTCCTGGCGCTGGTGAAGACCTACTTCGAGAAGCCCGGCTTCCACGTCCAGTTCAACGTCGTGGACTCCGAGATGCTGCGCGACGCCGTGGAGCACCCCGAGAGCTACCGGGACCTGGTGGTGCGGGTCGCGGGGTTCTCGGCCTACTGGGTGGAGATGAGCCGGCCGCTGCAGGAGCAGGTGATCTGGCGCACCGAGCACGGGCTGTAGGAAGGGAGCGGAACGTGGAACGGGAGCGGGCGGAGAGCGGCCTCGTCTTCGACTTCCAGCCCTTCTCGGTCCACGACGGGCCCGGGATCCGCACGACCGTCTTCCTCAAGGGTTGCCCCCTCCGGTGCGAGTGGTGCTGCAACCCCGAGTCCCAGGCCCCGCACCCGGAGCTGCGCCACCGGCCGGCCCGCTGCCGCCGGTGCCTGGCCTGCGTGAGGGCCTGTCCGCTCGGGGGAGCGGTCGAGCGCGAGGGCCTGCCGCGGTTCGACCGGAGCGTCTGCGCGGAGTGCCCCGACCGCCGCTGCGTCGAGGCCTGCCCGGAGCGGGCCCTCCTCGTGAGCGGAAGGGAGATGCCGGTTCCGGAGGTGGTCGAGGCGGTCATGGCCGACGAGGCCTTCTTCCGGAACTCCGGAGGGGGCGTCACCTTCTCGGGCGGGGAGCCGCTCCGGCAGCCCCGCTTCCTGGAGGCGGTGCTAGTGGCGCTGAAGTCCGCCGGAGTCCGGACGGCGGTGGAGACGTGCGGCGACGCGGACGGGGCCTCGGTCGACGCGGTCGCGCCCCTCCTGGACCTGATCTACTTCGACCTGAAGTTCGCCGACCCGGAGCTCCACCGGCGGCACACCGGCCGGACGAACGAGCTGATCCTGGAGAACCTCGCCCGGTTCGTCGGCGCCGCTCCCGGGAAGATCGTCCTCCGCTTCCCGCTCGTCCCCGGGGTCAACGACGACGCCTCGAACGTGCAGCGGATCGCCCGGATCGCGGCCGGGCTCGGGATCGAGCGCGCCAGCGTCGTCCCGTACCACCCGATGGGGATGTCGAAGTACGCGGAGCTGGGGAGGGAGAGTCCGGTCGATCCCCGGCCGGTGACCGCCGGCGACCTCGAGCGGGTCTTCTCCGCGTTCGAGGCGGCCGGGGTCTCCTGCGAGCTGGCCTGAGACCGGGAAGCCACCGCTCCCCGCGCCCCGATTAGGCCGTACGATCGAGGTCCGGAGGTGGCTCATGGCGAGGTCCGATCCGTTCGCGCGGGAGAGGTCGGGGAAGCGGGTGGCCGCTTCAGTGGCTCTTCTCCTCGGCTTTTCCCTCGCCTGCGCTTCCGCGGCCCGGGGCGAGCCTCCGGCCGTCCCTCCCGGCTCTCCCGTAAAGCTCGGGAACCGCGTGGTCGCGACGCTGCGCGCCGAGGTCCTCGGCAGGACGGCCGCCGAGCGGGCCCAGGAGTCCACGGGGATCCTCGAGAAGATCGCCCGGGTCGGCCCGGAGGCGTGGGGAGAGATCCACGTCCGGACCGACCCCGCCGGCAGGATCTTCACCGTCGGGAACCGCCGGCTCTTCGTCCTCGTGCCGGACGACGTCGACCCGTCGCGCGGCGGGTCGCTCGACGACGACGTCGTCGGCGCCGTGGACGCCCTCCGACTCGCTCTCGCCGAGGTGCGGGAGCAGCGGAGCAGCCAGGAGCTGCTGCCGAGCCTCCTCTACGTCCTCGGCGCGACCGTCCTCTTCGCCGGCATCGTCGCCCTGCTCGAAGCTCTGCGCCGCTGGCTCGAGCGGGGCCTGCTCGCACTCGCCGGCCGCCTCGCCTCGCGGATCGCGTCGGGCCAGGCGCGCTTCGTCCCCGTCAGGTGGTTCTCTCACCTCGTGAGGCGGCTCGTCCTCTTCGGGGTCCGCCTGACGGCCGTCTTCGTCGCCTACCTCTGGCTGATGTTCGTCCTCAGGCGCTTCACCTACACCCGCCCGTGGGGGGACCATCTCAGCCAGTTCCTCCTCTCCACGGCCGGGGGGTTCGCCGCCGGCGCGCTGCGGCAGGTCCCGGACCTGGCCGTCGTCGTCCTGATCGTCCTCCTCACCCGGCTCCTCGTGAAGCTCTCGGACGCCTTCTTCGACGCCGTCGAGGAAGGGCGCATCACGATCTCCGAAGCGGTCGCCGAGACGACGAAGCCGACCCGGCGGATCGCGACGACGGTCCTCTGGATCTTCGCCCTCATCATGGCGTACCCGTACCTGCCCGGGAGCGGGACGGAGGCGTTCAAGGGGGTGAGCGTCGTCGTCGGCATCATGGTCTCCCTCGGCTCGACGACGATCGTGGGACAGGTCTTCAGCGGCTTCATGCTCCTCTACGCCCGGGTCTTCAAGGTCGGCGACTTCGTGCGGATCGGCGACGTGGAGGGGATCGTGGATGGGCAGGGGCTCTTCGTCACCCGGATCAGGACCCCCTGGAACGACGAGCTGTCGATCCCGAACGCCGTCGTCGGCGCGTCCGTCCTGAGGAACTACTCGCGGTCCCACGACCCGAACGGTCCGCTCCTGAGCACGCGCGTCACGATCGGATACGACGTCCCGTGGAGGCAGGTGGAGGGGCTCCTCCTGCTCGCCGCGGACCGGACCGCCGGGCTCAAGAAGGAGCCGGCTCCCTTCGTCAGGAACTGGGCGCTGGCCGATTTCTACGTCGAGTACGAGCTGGACGCCTATATCGAGCGGCCGGAGGACCGGATCGCCGTCCTGACCGCCCTCCACGCCCAGATCCAGGACGCCTTCAACGAGCACGGCGTCCAGATCATGTCGCCGCACTACTTCGAGGACCCGCGTAGCGCGAAGGTCGTCCCCCGCGACCGGTGGTTCGAGAAGCCGGCCCGGCCCCCCGGCGTGGCCGGACCGAGACCCTGATCCGCCGATCCCCTCCCCCTCTCGCGTCCGTCCGCTCTCGGCTCAGTCCACCGCGCCGGTCCCCTCGACCAGCTGCGTCTCGCGCTGACGCTGCATGAAGTCCGCCACGCGGCGGTCCATCACGCGGAACCAGAGGGGCGGGGCGAGGGCCAGCAGGATCATTCCCGCGTAGCCGGTCGGGAGCTGCGGCGCTTCCGGGACGTCCCGGAGGACCTGGTATCTCCTCGCGGGCCACGTGTGGTGGTCCGAGTGACGCTGGAGGTGGAAGAGGAAGCAGTTCGTCACGAGGTGGTTGCTGTTCCAGGAGTGGAGGGGCGTCACCCTCTCGTACTTCCCGTTCTCGAGACGGCGGCGCTCGAGGCCGTAGTGCTCCAGGTAGTTGACGACCTCGAGGAGCGAGAACGCGATCACCGCGGAGGCCCCGAGCGCCGCGGCGGCGCGGCCGCCCCAGAGGGAAAAGGCCCCCCCGAGGAGGGCAGCCGGGACCAGGACCGCACGGTAGATCTCGTTGCGCACGCTCCACGCCCCTCGCCCGTCCCGCCGGAGCCGCTCGGCCTCCAGCTCCATCGCCTTGCGGAAGACCCCCCCGACGGCGCGGGGGTAGAAGCGGAAGAACGACTCGCCGAGCCTGGCCGACGAGGGGTCCTCCGGCGTCGCGACGAGCCGGTGGTGCCCCAGGTTGTGCTCCCGGGTGAAGTGGCCGTAGAAGACCGGGTGGAGGAGCGCCTTCGCCAGGAGCTTCTCGAACCGGCCCGGCTTGTGCCCCATCTCGTGGGCCACCACGATCCCGATCCCGCCGAGGACCCCCAGCGAGAAGACGTTCCCCGCGGTCTCAAGGGGGCTCCATCCGCCCGCCGCGGCCGCGCGCAACACGGAGACGAGGACGGCCCAGTAGACCGGCACGAAGAGCCAGGTGAGGACCCGGTAGTACCGTTCGCCGTCCATCGCGCGATCCTCGTCGGGAGTCGTGTTCGTCCTGTCCTCGCCGACGGCGAGGTCGAGGAGCGGGACGAGGACGAACGTGAAGGCGGGCGTGAGGAGCACCGCGGCCCCGCCGATCCGTAGGCCCGCAACCACGAGGAGCGGGACGACGAAGGCCAGCAGGTAGGCCCACGCCTTGACACTCTTCCAGCCGTTCCGCATCCGGTCGATCCCTACGCCGGCCTCTTCGCCGCCTTGGCCCCCGCTTTCGAGGCCTTCGTCGCTCCGGGGGCGGTCTTGGCCGCGCCCTTTCCGGCCCTGGCGGTCCCGGGGCTCTTCTTGACGGTGGGCTTCCGCGGCCCGCTCTTCGTCTGCGCCCGGAGCTCCTCGTACCGGGCGAGGAAGTCCTTCAGCTTGACGCTCGCGACCGCCTTGCCGATCACCCCGAGCGGGAGGTCGTCCAGCTTCCGGAACTTCAAGCAGCTCTTCTCCATGTCGAGCTTCTTTCCCGCCTTCTGGAACTCGGCCTTCAGCCACTGCGCCTGCTCGGAGTCCCGGTAGGCACACGTCAGGGTGACCGAGAAGTGGTTCTTCAGGGCCGCCAGCGCCACGTAGCAGAGCGGATGGCCGTCATGGGTCCCCGGGTATCTCTCGAGCGGCACCGCCCAGGAGATGCCCCCCCCGCTGATCGCCTCCCGGTACCCGGCGGGAATGTTCTCGCGGATCACTTCCCGAACAGCCGAGACGACGATCCGCCTCTCTTCCGGCAGCTGCCGAAGATACCCCTCGACAGACGCTGCAGAGCTCTTCATTCCGGTACTCCTTCCGAAGGGACCTGTTTCGGACGGGCACAGCCTGACGTATTCCGTGCGGGGTGTCCACCGGAACCGCGAAAGAGGGATCGCCCCGTCCGGTCCGAAGCGGATCCCCTCCTTCTCGAGGAGCGCCCGCTGGAGCCTGTCCGACTCGCGGCCGCCCGACCGGGGGCTGACCATGCCGCGGGCGTTCACGACCCGCTGCCACGGGACGCCCGAGTCGTCCGGGAGGGCCGAGAGAGCGTAGCCGACCAGGCGAGGCTGACCCGGCAGTCCCGCCAGTATGGCGACCTGGCCGTACGTCGCCACCCGACCGCGGGGGATCCGGGAGACGACGTCCCGGACCCTCCGGTGAGGATCTCCTCCGGCACCGCTCATCCGGGAAACCGTGCGGACACCATCGCCGGATGCTACGTCAGCCAGAAGGGTCCCCCCGCGGCTCGCCGGCTTCAGGGCCTGGCGCGGCACCCCGCCCCGGCCTTCCGGTGGCGGGCCACCCAGTCGTAGGCCATGTCCCGCAGGCCCTGCGGGACGACCCTCGCCACACGGGCCAGCAGCTTCCAGGCCCCCCCGATCCCGTCCAGCGCTTCGAGGACCGCCGCCGACCTCACGAGGAGCGCCCCGTCCCCCGGCAGCAGGACGAGGCTGTCCGGCAGCCTCCCCCTCTCGCCCGCCGGGACCAGGGCCAGGAACCGCTCTCCCCCCAGCGGCTCGAAGACGAGCGACCCGCGCCGGCGGTCGGCCCGTCGGAGGAGCGTCACCGCGGCGCTGCAGAGGCCGCAAGTCGTGTCGTAGAAGAGAGTTCTGGGTTTTCGGTCCATCCGGGACCTCCGTCGTTTCCGGGGAATGAATGACCGTTCATTTTCGATGAGCCACGGCTCATTTTCGTGTATATGATCCCCTTCCGGGAGGGACCGCGTTCAGCCGACGCCCTCCCACCGAGGAGTGAATCCGAATGAAATACGACGGCCAGGCGATCCAGTGTCACCCACTCCCAGAGGCCGAGGGCTTCGCCGAGCTGAGGTTCGACCTCGCGGGGGACTCGGTCAACAAGTTCAACGCCTTGACGCTTAAGGAGCTGCGCGAGGCGGTGGACCTCCTGAAGGCCGAGAAGGGGCTGAAGGGGGTCCTCCTGACGAGCGGCAAGGAGGTCTTCATCGTCGGCGCCGACATCACCGAGTTCCTCCAGCACTTCCAGCGCCCCGAGTCAGAGATGCTGACCTGGATCGCGGGGGTGAACAGGACGTTCAACGACCTGGAGGACCTCGACTGTCCGACCGTCGCCTGTGTGAACGGCTTCGCCCTCGGGGGCGGTTTCGAGGTCACCCTCGCCGCCAGCTACCGGGTGATGGCGTCCGATACGAAGGTGGGCCTCCCCGAGACGAAGCTGGGGATCTTCCCCGGCTGGGGCGGCACGGTCCGCCTCTCGCGCCTGGCCGGCGCCGACAACGCCATCGAGTGGATCGCCTCCGGCGAGCAGTGGGGCGCGGCCGACGCGCTCAAGATCGGGGCGGTCGACGGCGTGGTGGAGAAGGCCGACCTCAGGGCGTCGGCCGTGGGCGTGCTGCTGGACGCGGCGGCCGGGGGCCTCGACTGGAAAAAGCGCCGCGCCGAGAAGACCGGGCCCCTCACCCTCGACAAGATCGAGTCGCTCATGGTCTTCGAGACCTCCAAGGCCTTCGTCGGTGGCAAGGCGGGCCCGAACTACCCGTCCCCCGTCGCCGCCATCGAGGTGATCGAGAAGGGGGCGCGGAAGAACCGCGACGAGGCCCTCCCGATCGAGACCGAGGCGTTCGTGAAGATCGCCCGCGGCCCGGTCGCCGCGGCCCTCGTCAGCGTCTTCCTCGGCGACCAGCTGCTGAAGAAGTTCGCCAAGAAGCACTCCAAGGCGGCCCGCAAGGTCGAGACCGCGGCCGTCCTGGGCGCCGGGATCATGGGAGGCGGCATCGCCTACCAGTCGGCCTCCAAGCGGATCCCGATCCTGATGAAGGACATCGCGCCGAAGGCGATCGACCTCGGCCTGCAGGAAGCCTGCAAGCTCCTCGACAAGCAGGTGAGCCGCGGGAAGATGACCTCCGGCAAGATGGCCGAGACGCTCGGACGGATCCGCCCGACCCTCTCGTACGGCGACTTCGGCAACGTCGACTTCGTCGTCGAGGCGGTCGTCGAGAACGAGAAGGTGAAGAAGAGCGTCCTGGCCGAGGTCGAGGCCGCGCTGAAGCCGGGGGCCGTCCTCGCCAGCAACACCTCCACCATCTCGATCACCCGCCTGGCCGAAGCGCTGAAGCGCCCCGAGGACTTCTGCGGCATGCACTTCTTCAACCCGGTGCCGCGGATGCCGCTGGTCGAGATCATCCGGGGAGCGAAGTCCTCGCCCGAGGCGATCGCCACCGCGGTCTCCTACGCGCAGGCGATGGGAAAGACCCCGGTCGTCGTCAACGACTGCGCGGGCTTCCTCGTCAACCGGGTCCTCTTCCCCTACTTCGCCGGGTTCATGAAGCTGGTCGAGGACGGGGTCGACTTCACGAAGATCGACAAGGTGATGGAGAAGTGGGGCTGGCCGATGGGGCCCGCCTTCCTTCTGGACGTCGTCGGGATCGACACCGCCGTCCACGCCGACAAGGTGATGGCCGGCGCCTTCCCCGACCGGATGTCGCACACCGGGGAGACCGCCAGCGAGGTGATGTTCAAGGCGCAGCGGTTCGGGCAGAAGAACGGAAAGGGCTTCTTCATCTACAAGCCCGAGAAGAAGGGTCCGCCCAAGAAGTCGATCGACCCCGAGGTCGCCCCGCTCCTCGCTCCAATCGTGAAGGGGGACGGCAAGGCGGTCACCGACCAGGAGATCGTGGAGCGGATGATGCTGCCGATGCTCCTGGAGTGCTCGCGCTGCCTCGAGGACAAGATCGTCGACACGCCGGTCGAGGTCGACCTCGCGCTCGTCTACGGCCTCGGGTTCCCGCCGTTCCGGGGCGGGATCTTCCGCTGGGCCGACGGCCTCGGGGCGAAGGCGCTCGTCGAGGCCTCGGAGAAGTACGCCCAGCTCGGGAAGCTCTACGAGCCGACCGCGCAGCTGAAGGCGCTGGCTGCGGCCGGCAAGACCTTCCACGTGGCCGGGTGATGAAGGGGTGATGAGATGAGAGAAGCCGTTGTCGTCGACGCCGTCCGCACCCCGATGGGCCGCTCCAAGGGCGGCATGTTCCGCGCCGTGCGGGCCGAGACCCTCTCGGGCGCCGTCATCCAGGCCCTCCTCGACCGGAACCCGAAGGTGAACCCGGCCGAGATCGAGGACGTCATCTGGGGCTGCGTCCAGCAGACCCTCGAGCAGGCCTACAACATCGGCCGCTTCGCGGCGCTCCTGACCTCGATCCCCAAGGAGGTCAGCGCCCAGACGATCAACCGCCTCTGCGGCTCGTCGATGCAGGCGCTCCACGCCGCGACCATGGCGATCATGGCCGAGCAGGGAGACATCTACGTCATCGGCGGCGTCGAGCACATGGGGCACGTCCCGATGACCCACGGGGTCGACCCGAACCCCGGGATGAGCAAGAAGGTGGCGAAGGGGGCGATGGCCATGGGGATCACCGCCGAGCTCCTCGCCAAGATGCACGGCTTCGGCCGCGAAGCGCAGGACCAGTTCGCCCTCCGCTCGCACCAGAAGGCCTACGACGCCCAGCAGGCGGGGCGCTTCGACGCCGAGATCGTCCCGGTGGCGGGCCACGACGAGAAGGGGGCCCCGAAGGTCTTCAAGCAGGACGAGGTGCTCCGCTCCGACGCGAGCCTCGAGGGGATGGCCAAGCTGAGGCCGGCCTTCGACCCGAGGAACGGCACGGTCACCGCCGGCAACGCCTCGGCGATCTCGGACGGCGCCTCGGCGATGCTCGTGATGTCGGCCGAGAAGGCGAAGGAGCTGGGCCTCACGCCGATGGCCAAGGTCAAGGCGATGGCCGCGGTCGGCGTCGACCCGTCGATCATGGGATACGGCCCGGTCCCGGCCGTGAAGAAGGCGCTGGCGCGGGCGAAGATGAATCTCGCCGACATCCAGCTGTTCGAGCTGAACGAGGCCTTCGCGGCCCAGTCGCTCCCCTGCGCCAAGGACCTCGGCCTCCTCGAGCAGCTCGAGACCAAGGTCAACCTCAACGGCGGCGCGATCGCGCTCGGCCACCCGCTCGGCTGCTCCGGCGCCAGGATCTCCACGACCCTTCTCCACCAGATGGTCCAGAAGAACCTGTCGACGGGCGTCGCCACGATGTGCATCGGCCTCGGACAGGGGATCGCCACGGTCTTCGAGAGGGCGTAACCCGACACCGGACCGTCTCCCTGCTGAAACGAACGCCCGGGCGACCCGAGAGGGGAGCCCGGGCCTATTCTTTTCGGGCCCCTCCACGCCGGGCGGCTCTCCGGCCATCGAGCGTCACCGAACCGACGCGAGCGACGGACGAGGAGGCGGTGCCCCGACGGGGGCCGCTTGAGGGACCTCGTGGGCAAGCGTAACCTCGAACTCGGGCAGTTCCCACGGAGAAGCGAGGCGCCATGCTCAAGATCAGGAAGCAATACTGGGGTCTCTTCCCGATCCCCGCGCTCGTGGCGCTCATCTGGCTGCTCTCTTCCACGGTCACGCCTTCACAGTTCTACGATCCCGCGTGGCTGATCCCGATCACCAACACACTCTTCGTCGCCCTGATATGTCTCGCCGTCGCCGCGATCGCCCTTCGAAGCTACACGGCGACCGGACGGGTCCAGGCTCTCCTGTTGGGCTGCGGGGTCTTGACCTTCGGGCTCGCGGCCGGCGGCGCCGCCTTCGTGAGAGGCCTTCCGGACGGCGCGAACCTCAATGTCACCATCTACAACACCGGCGCCTTGATCGCGGCATTGTTCCACTTCGCCTCCGCCATGATTCTCTTGATGGGCCTTTCCCCGGCTGCGGCGCCGGCCCCGAGAAGGACATGGTCGGTTCTCGGATACCTGGGGATCGTCGCCTTCATGGCCGCCTTGACGGTGACAGCCCTGGGTGGTGCCATCCCGCCCTTTTTCGTCCAGGGCGCGGGCCCGACGCCCCTGCGGCAGTGGATCCTCGGAACCGCGGACGTCCTTTTCGTCTTTTCCTCTCTCATCTTCATGGGCATGCACGTCAGGGCCAAGGAGATCTTCCTGTACTGGTATGCGCTGGCTCTGGCGTTGACTTCCATCAGTCTGACGGCCTTCTTCATCCAGACCTCCGTCGGTAGTCCGGTCGGCTGGGCAGGAAGGTTCTCGCAGTATCTCGGAGGAATTTACTTTCTCGTCTCCCTGGCGGCGGCCCGCAAGAGTGCCCGGGAGCGGAGGCCGTCGCCCGATAGCGTCCTGACTTTTTCCATCAATCCCGTCGAGAGGAGACGCCCGGCAGCTGCCGACGAAGCTCCCGGCGTGGTCGGCCGCCTGGACGCGAGACTGAAGCACGTCTACCTCGAAGAGTCCACGGACGCCTTCTATGTGAAGGACATCCAGGGACGCTATCTGCTGTTCAACAGCGAAGCCGCCAGGGTCACCGGCAAAGACTCGAAAGAGGTCATCGGAAAGGACGACTTCTTTCTCTTCCCTGCCGACCAGGCAGAGACAGTCCGGGCCGGCGACCGGAAGGTCATGGATGACGGGCAGGTCACGACGTACGAGGAGGTCGTCGAGACGGTCGCGGGAACGACGACCTATCTCTCGACGAAGGGCCCCCTGTTCGACGACGACGGGAAAGTGGCCGGGCTCTTCGGCATCGCCCGCGACGTCACGGAGCGCAAGCGGACGGAGCAGGCGCTCCGCGAAAGCGAACGGGAATTCCACACGCTGGCCGAGTCGATGCCGCAGATCGTCTGGATCACCCGGCCCGACGGCTGGAACATCTACTTCAACCAGCAGTGGGGGGATTACACCGGCATGACCCTGGAGGAGAGCCACGGCCATGGATGGAACACTCCCTTCCACCCGGAGGACCGGCAGGGGGCGTGGGACGCCTGGCAGCTCGCGACGGCAACGGCAGGCATGTACGCGATCGAATGCCGTCTGCGCCGCGCCGACGGCGCGTACCGCTGGTGGCTGATCCGGGGCGTCCCCGTGCGCGATGCCAAGGGGAAGATCCTCAAGTGGTTCGGCACCTGCACCGACATCGAAGACATCAGGCGAGCGCAGGAGGAAGCGACGGCGAGCAGGAGGGCGCTGGAGGCCGCGCTGGACAGCATGAGCGACGCCGTGTTCATCTCGGATGCCGAGGGACGGTTCGTCAACTTCAACGAAGCCTTCGCGACGTTCCACCGCTTCAAGAACAGGGAGGAGTGCGCCCGGACATTCGCCGAGTATCCGGCCATCCTGGAAGTGTTCCTGGGTGATGGTGAACCGGCTCCCGTGGAGAGCTGGGCCGTCCCCCGCGCTCTCCGGGGCGAGAGGGCTACGAATGCCGAGTACACACTGCGCCGCAAGGACACGGGCGAGACCTGGGTCGGAAGCTACAGCCTCGCTCCGATTCGCAACCCGGACGGCGTGATCGTCGGGTCGGTCGTCACGGCTCGCGACATCACCGAGGCCAAACGGGCCGAAGCCCAGCTTGCCAAGATGACTCGCCTGTACGCCACGCTGAGCCAGGTGAACCAGGCGATCGTGCGCGCCGGGCAACCTGCCGAGCTGTATCGATCGCTCTGCGACGTCGCGGTGAAGTTCGGCGGCTTCTCGCTGGCCTGGGTCGGACTCCTCGACAAGGCGTCCGGAGACGTCAGGCCCGTGGCCGCGAACGGGGCCGACGTGGAGCACTGGCCGTTCGCGACCATGAACATCCACCATGGCCTGTTCAAGGACGGGCTGGCGGCAACGGCCATCGGCTCTCATGCGGTCGTCGTGAGCGAGGATGTCCAGACCGACGAGAGGACGCGCGGCGCCCTGCGGCAGTTCCAGGGTAGCGGGCTGCACTCTGCGGCGGCCATTCCGATTCGGCTGAGAGGGGATGCGGTCGGTGCATTGCTCCTGGTCTCCCAGCAGGCGGGCTTCTTCACGGAAGCGGAGGAAGTCGGCCTGCTCGACGAGATCGGGCAGGACGTCTCCTTCGCGCTCGATGCCCTGGCGTCCGAGGCCGAGCGCAAGCAGGCCGAAGAGAATCTCCGCAAGCTGAACGAGGAGCTGGACGGTCGCGTCCGAGAGCGCACCACCGAGCTTCAAGCGGCCAACAGGGAGCTGGAGACCTTCTCCTACGCCGTCTCGCACGACCTACGGGCCCCGCTACGCGCCATGAGCGGCTTCTCGCGGGACCTTGCGGAGCGTTGCGGCGGGACGCTCGATCCGGCGGCACAGCGGGATCTCGACCAGATCGGCATCGCGGCCCGCAGGATGGGTGACCTGATCGAGGGGCTGCTGACCCTTGCGCGCAGCACGCGCGGCAACCTGAGGACCGAAGAGGTGAACCTCTCGGCGATGTCGGAGCGTCTGGTGGTCGAGCTGGCTCGAGGCGAGCCGGAGCGCAAGGTGGCCATCCGGGTTGATCCTGGACTGCTCGCGACCGGGGATCCGCGCATGATCGAGGCCGTCATGCGGAACCTGCTGGGCAACGCCTGGAAGTACACGGCGAAAGCGGCGAACCCCAGCATTCGCGTGTACGCCGAGGACCGCGAGGGAACCCGCCGTTTCTGCGTCGCCGACAACGGCGCTGGCTTCGACATGTCCCACGCCGCCAAGCTCTTCGAGCCCTTCCAGCGCCTGCACCGCCAGGACGAGTTTCCCGGCATCGGTATCGGGCTGGCCACCGTGCGGCGCATCATCGATCGCCACGGCGGGGTCATCGAGGCCCGCGGAGATCCCGGCAAGGGCGCCGTCTTCTGCTTCACCCTGCCAGGCGCGGCGGCAGGTTCCGAGGGGTGACGAGGAGGCTCCACGGGCGGGGCGAAGCCCATCTTGCTGGTGGAGGACAACTCCCAGGACGAAGTGCTCGTCCTACGCCCTGCGCCGGGCTACCGACTTCAGAACGACGAGAGCCTCTGCAACGGTTTCGTGCAGAAACCCGTGGATTTCGCCTGCTTCGCGGCGATCTCGGCCCGCCGGAAGCATCCCTCGAGGTGGTCGTTCACGAGGCCCATCGCCTGCATGAAGGCGTAGACGGTGGTGGGGCCTACGTAGGTCCATCCCCGGCGCTTCAGCTCGCCCGAGAGCCGCTTCGACGCCGGCGTCGTCGCGAGCCCCATCAGGGCTGACTTCGTGACCCTCGCCGGACGGTCGGCCGGGTCCGGCTGGAACGACCAGAAGAACTCCGCGAGCGAACCGCACTCCGCCCGCGTTTCCCGGGCCCGCCGAGCGTTGTTGACGACCGACTCGATCTTCCCCCGGTGCCGGACGATGCCGGCGTCCCCGAGGAGCGCCTCCACCTTCGCGGGCCGGAACCTCGCCACGGCGTCGATGTCGAACGCCGCGAAGGCCTTCCGGAAGTTCTCCCGCTTTCTCAGGATCGTCAGCCAGCTCAGGCCGGACTGGAACCCCTCCAGGCAGATCTTCTCGAAGAGGACCCGGTCGTCGGTGACGGGCCGCCCCCATTCCCGGTCATGGTAGGCCCGGTACTCCTCGGTCCCCGCGCACCACCAGCAGCGGAACCGGCCGTCGTCCCCGAGGACCAGGCCCTCGTCGTTCTTCATCGCGCTCCAGCCTCCCATCCGACCGGCAACAAGGCGGCCCGGGTGGTCGGGGGCGCCGGGCCGTTTCGGGGAATATCATGGAGACATGGTCACGAGAAGGCGGGCCGCTGGGCCCTGGAGCGGAAAATGACGGCCCGCGGGGTTGAAGCCGCGGAAGGGGCAGGGCTCGACCTGGTCGGCGATCGCCACCGCATGATCTTGATCGGGATGGTCGCGGTCTTCGCCGCGTGCGCCATCTTCACCGCCACGCGGCTGGCCGTGACGCTCTCCACGGGAAAGGCGACGCCCTGGTGGGTCAACGCGCTGGGGGCCGGCGCCATCGCGGCGCTCTACTCGTGGTACCGGCGCGACCCCGGGGCCCGGTCGTCAGCCGCGTCGAACGGCACCGCGATCGTCGCCACGGCCGCTCTCCTGGCGCCGATCGCCTACGGGATGCCCTCGACCATCTGGTGGCTCTCCCTCGTCGGGTTCGCCATGGTGCTCCTCGGCCGCCGCCGGGAGGCGACAGTCTGGGCGGTCGCGATCCCCGTCCTCGTGGGCCTCGCCTCTCTCGCCGAGAAAGGCATCCGGGTCCAGGGGAGCGCCGGGGAGACGAACCTCGAGCAGAACCTGGCGAAGTTCGCGTTCACCGTCCTCCTCGTCGGGATGGCCGCCGGATTCCGGCGGGTGGCGACCGAGCGGGCCGTCGTCCTCTCCAGGGCGAACGCGGCGCGGGGCCGTTTCCTCGCCCACGTGAGCCACGAGATCTGGACGCCGCTCCACGGCGTCCTCTCGATGACCGAGCTGGCG
This sequence comes from uncultured Acidobacteriota bacterium, assembly GCA_903845115.1. Lineage (GTDB taxonomy): Bacteria > Acidobacteriota > Thermoanaerobaculia > UBA5066 > UBA5066 > CAIMWE01. Next base: position 19,461 of record CAIMWE010000025.1, read on the forward strand.
CTGAAGTCCCCGCTCTCCCCGGAGACGAGGAACCAGCTGGAGACGGCCCAGCAGTCGGCCCGCGTCCTCCTCGGGCTCCTGAACAACATCCTCGACGTGACCCGGGCCGAGTCCGACGCGATGACTCTCGACTCGGCCCCTTTCGACCTCCACGAGACCCTCTCCGAGGTCCTTCGCCCCCTGGCGGCCGAGGCGGTCGGGCGTGGAATCGCCTTCACGGCCACGGCCGATCGAGGGCTTCCCCGCCTCCGCCGCGGCGACCGCTACCGGGTCTCGCAGATCGCCCTCAACCTCGTCGGGAATGCCGTGAAGTTCACGCGGGAAGGCCGGATCGAGGTCAGCCTGAGGGCCGTTCCCGACGCACCGGAGACGGTGGCCCTGACGGTGGCCGACTCCGGCCCGGGGATCGAAGCCGGGATGACGGAAGCGGTGTTCGAGCCGTTCTCGCAGGGCTCGGCCGTCGGCTCCCGGCGGGGCTCGGGGCTGGGCCTCGCCATCGTCCGCGACCTCGCGCTTAGGATGGACGGGTCGGCGACGGTCCGGAGCGAGCCCGGGCTCGGGAGCATCTTCACGGCCACGATGCGGCTTCCCGTCGATGGACCCGAAGCCGGCCCCGTCGACCTCCTCCCGCCCGTGGCGACGGCCGGATCCCCGGCAGCGGAGACGGCGGTGAAGCGGCGCCTGAGGGTCCTCGTCTGCGAGGACGAGCCGGTCAACAGGAAGGTCGCGGCGGCCCTCCTCCGGAAGCTGGACCACGAGGCGGTCCTCGTCCCGACGGCGGAGGACGCGTGGGCCGTGCTGGAGGCGGGCGGCTTCGATGTCCTCCTGACCGATATCGAGCTCCCGGGGATGGACGGCATCGAGCTGACGCGGAAGCTGAGGGAGCGGGAGCGCGAGCAGGGCCTTCCGAGGCTCCCGATCCTCGCGGGGACGGCCCACGTCGGCGAGGACGAGAAGCACCGTCTGCTGGCCGCCGGTCTGGATGGGCACATCCCGAAGCCATTCGGCCTCCGCGAGCTACAGGCGGCTCTCGTTCTCGTCGTCCCGGCGAGCGAAGGGGTCCGGAGCGGGGAAGGCGGCGGCTAGCGCTAGGACGCCCCCTCGACGACGATCATGCTCGTCCGCGCGCTCGCTTCCCGGAGCGCCCGCGCGGGGCGGTAGAGGTCCGATCCGTACCACTCCCTCGCCCGGGCGACACTCTCGAACTCCAGCACGACGACGCGGCTCGGCTTCCACTCGCCCTCCCAGACCTCGGCCTTCCCGCCCCGCACGACGAAGCGTCCCCCGAATGCCGCGGCGGCCCCGGTGCTCCTCTTCTTGTATTCCTCGTAGACGACGGGATCGGTCACTTCGATGTCGAGGATGATGTAGACGCTCATTGCGCTCATCATAGGGATTCGACAGCCGTCGGTCTTCCGCCCTATCCTCCCCGCCGTGCTCCGGACGGGTCGATCGGGTCGCCTGCTCTTTGCTGCCGCCGCCTGGTCGGTCGTCTCGGCCGTGGCGTCTCCCGGCCCGGCCGCCGCCGCCCCGGTCCCCCTGCTGATCGCGGAGGCGGGCCCCGTCCTCGCCGGTCAGGTGCTGACGGTCACCTGGGCGCCGCCGGGCGAGCAGGAGTTCGACGAGATGGAGCTCGTCCTCTCGCTCGACCGCGGGCGCACCTGGCCCATCCGGATCACGGGCGACCTCGGGCCGCAGGCCACCGGAGCCTCGTTCCGGGTCCCGTCTCTTCCGGCCGAGGAGGCCATCGTCGGTCTCAGGGCCGGCCGCGACGGCGAGAGGGAAAGCGAGGAGATCCTCGCCCGGAGCGCCCCGTTTCCGATCCGAGCGCCGGTCCCGGGGGGAGGAGAGGCCCTGCACCGGGTCCAGGGCGAATGGCGCACTGCCGCCGCCATGGCCGGCCAGACGGATGACGGCCCCGCCCTCCCCGGCGTCTTCGGAGCCCCCGCGGTGGGGCCCGACACGGCAGATGGCCCCGCCGTGGACGGAGGGAGCGACGAAGCGCTCCTCGCGCAGCCGACCGGGTCGCCCCTCGCGCGCCTCCCGGGCGCCCGGTTCCGGCCGGCGGCGCCGCCGGCCGCCTCCGCTCGCCCCTCCTTCACCAGGCGGGAATGATCCTCCCCGCTCCGCGTCCTGGCTGCTGACACCAACGCGTCGAGCCCCGGGCCGTTGCCCGGGAGAAGGATGTGCATGAAACCCGTTCGAGACGGCCGCCTTGCGGCCCGCCTGAAAACTGCCCTCGGGGCGCTCCTGCTGAGCGCCGCCCCCGCCGTCCGCGGCGAAGAGCCTCCCCCGGTCCGACAGACGGCCGACGTCGTCGTCTCCGCGACGAAGATGCCGGAGGACCCGGCCGACATCGCCGCACCGGTCTCCACCGTGACCGGCGAGGAGCTGCGCCGGCAGGGGGTGAAGACCGTGGCCGAGGCGATCCAGGACCTCGTCGGCATCGACACCGGAAACGGCTCCGACAACGGTCCGCGCCTCGCCAACATCGGGATGTGGGGGCTCAAGGAGTTCGACGCCCTCCTCGTCACGGTCGACGGCGTCCCCGCCGGCGGGCCGTTCAACCCGTCGCTCTCGATGATCCCGATCGAGGAGGTCGACCGGATCGAAATCGTCAAGGGACCGCAGGGAACGCTCTACGGCGTCTCCGCCTTCGCCGGGATGGTCCAGGTCTTCACTCGTCCCGCCTCCGGCTCGGGCGGCTCGGTGTCGGTGGGGGGCGGCTCCTTCGGCGACCGCCGCTGGAGGCTCGACTACACCAGGGACTTCGGGTCCGACTTTCTCGTCCGGATTGCCGGCGGCCAGATCCGCGGCGACGGCTGGCAGGAGCGGACGAGCTACGCGACGGACCGCTTCTCCCTCGAAGCCGACAAGAAGTGGGAGGGGGGCGCCAGCCACCGCCTGATCCTCTCGACGTACCGCGACACCAGCCACTTCGGGTCCCCCCTGCCGGTCGACGCCGGGCAGCCGATCCCGGGATTCCAGAGCGGCCTGAACTACGCCGTCGACGGGGCGCGGCTGGACCACCGCGTCTACGCCCTGACCTCGAACCTCCAGATCCCGCTGAAAACCGGGCTGAAGCTAGAAAACACGCTCGGCCTGACCCGGGACGACCAGATCAGCGTCCGGTCTTACATCGACACGACCGACGGCGTCACCGCGACGGCCACCGGTCTCAACCTGAGGCCCGTCGAGACCACCTTTTACGACGATCTCCGGCTCCTCGCCGACTTCTCCCTCGCCGGGCAGCACCGGCTCGTCGGGGGCGCCGCGCTCACCTGGGGCCGGACCACGGGCGACGGGCACGGCTTCGACTTCGACCTGGTCGTCTCCCCCCAGCCGATCGTCCCGAAGCTGGAGGACATCCCGAACGGTGACAACCGGAGCTTCATGGACCGTCGCACCTTCTTCGGTCTCTACGTCAACGACGAGTGGACGCCGGTGCGGTGGCTCACCGTCACGCTGGGCGCCCGGTACGACCGGGTCTCGGAAGCGCTCACGTCGACCGTGCAGGAGATCGGCAGACCGGCCCCGGACGTCGCCGAGGACACCTACAACGACGGACAGTGGTCGGGAGGCGTTTCGGCGCTGACGCGGATCCTCGAGAAGCCGGTCGGCCCCCTCGACGTCGTCAACGCCTACGTCTCGCTGAAGAGCAACTTCAAGCCGGCCGCCCCGAACGTCCTCGAGGCCGAGTCCGCCAGGATCCTCCAGCCGGAGCGGGCCCGGTCGGGCGAGATCGGCATCAAGACCCGGTGGCTGGAGAAGACACTCTCCTTCGACGTCACCTTCTTCCACATGAACTTCGAGAACATGGTCGTCTCGACCCTCGGGCCCGGCGGCCTTCCCGCGCTGGTCAACGCCGGCGAGGAGCGGTTCCAGGGGACCGAGCTCGACCTGCAGTGGCGGCCCGCCGCGGTGAAGGGGCTCCTGCTGGCCGCCGGCTACGCCCACCACGACGCCACGTTCGTGAACTTCTCGTTCCTGACGCCGGACGGACAGCTGCGCGTCGTCGACGGCATGCGCCTGGAGCTGGTCCCCCGCGACATGTGGAACGCCCGGCTGGCCTACGGCGCGGAGAAGGGGCCCGGAGGGTTCCTGGCGGTCCGCCACCAGAACATCCGGCCGCTCACGCGCCGGAACACCTTCTACACCGACAGCTTCTACGAGTGGGACGCCGGGGCGACCTGGAGCTTCGCCTGGGGGATGGTCTCGGTCACCGGGCGGAACCTCGGCGACAGCCGCCACTACATTTCCGACAGCGAGATCGGCGACAGCCAGTTCTACGTCGCGCCCCCGCGGCGGGTGACCGCGGAGCTGACCTTCAAGTTCTGAACCCGTGAGGGGGATGCGGACGCCGGAGCGCCCGCATCCCCTCGGATCCCTGTCTCAGAACCTCCCGGTGAGAATGAGCGTGGCGCTGCGCCCAGGGGCAGGCATCCCCAGCACGTCGGCCGTGCCCGAGTACTCCTTGTCGAACAGGTTCCGGACGAGCAGCCGCGCCTCGAGGAGCCCCGAGAACCGGTACCCCGCCGAGAGGTCGACGACCCCGTAGCCAGGCCGGACCTTCTCCGAGGGGCCGAAGTCCTCCTTCCGGGCGAACGCCGCGCCCCTGAGCCGAGCCCAGACCTCGGGCGTCGGACGCCAGTCGATCGAGAGCGACACGTTGTTCTGCGGGACGTCTCCGGCCGGAGAGCCGTCGTCCAGGATCCGGCCCTCGATCCACATCGCGCCCAGGCGGGCCGAGAGCCCCGGCCCCAGGTCCGTCGTGGCCTCGAGCTCCGCGCCCTTCAGCTCCTCCATCCCGCGGTTGCGGAAGTAGAAGTCGGAGCCGCTCTGGTAACGCTCGATGAGGTCCGCGATGCGGTAGAGGAAGCCGTAGGCCGCGAGCCGGACCGGGCCGGATGAGTACCGGACGGCCAGGTCCCACTGGTCCGAGGTCTCGGGGTCGAGGTCGGGATTCCCGACGACGAACCCGCGGCCCGAAACTCCGCGAAAGTAGCGGTCCGAGAGGAGGGGGTCGCGGAACCCCCGCGCGTACTGGCCGGTCACGCTCCAACCGGAGGCCGGGGTGAGGGTGAGCGCGGCGAAGCCGGAGAAGGCGCCGTTCGAGGTGGAGCGGTCGCCGAAGTAGCCCCCCGTGTTGCTGGTTTTCACCGAATCGCCGCGGAGACCCAGGGAGAGCGAGAGGAGGTCCCTGGCGAGGGGCTGCTCCGTCTCGACGAAGAGCCCCAGGTCGAGGCGGTCGGCGGAATCGACCGCCGTCTCGGTCGTCACGACCGTCGGCTGCCCGGCGGCGTTGAAGTCGGTGTAGTAGTTCATCGCGTTGAGGCCGTACCGGGAATTGACGTCCGCGCCCACCCGGAAGCTTCCCGCCAGGAGAGGACAGCTGGCCAGAACTCTCAGGGAGGCGTCGTTCGCGGCCACGTCGGCCTCGGAGATCTTGCGCGGCTGAACCGGCGTCGCCAGCCGGTCGCGGTCGGTGATCAGCTGGTAGCGGCCCACGAACGAGCGGATCTCCACCGACGAGAACCCGGCGACTGCGCCGAGGTCGGCGCCGAGAGTGAAGCGGTAGGAGTTCTCCGCGGGGTAGAAGGCCCGCGTCACGTTCGCGTCGGTGGACGGCTTGCCGATCTCGCGCCCCTGGTCCAGTTCCACCCCGGCGGTCAGGCTGACCGACCCGACGGGAACGAGGGCCCGCAGCAGGAAGCCCCGGTCCCGCGCCGACGAGTTGTCCACGGTCCCGCTCGGGGCCGAGTAGTCGCTGAAGGAGCGCTGGTGCGCCGCGACGAGGAGGCCGGCGGGCCCGACCGGGAAGCTGGCCTCGACGCCTCCCGTGAGCGCCTTCGAGCCGCCGGCCTCGCCGGAGAGTGCGAAGCGCCCGCCGGCGCCGGCGCCGGGCTCGGGCAGGCGGGTCCGGGCGTGGACGACGCCGCCGAGCGCGTCCGAACCGTAGGCGACGGAGCCGGGGCCGCGGACCATCTCGACGTTCTCGAGGATGAACGGGTCGAGGAACGTGGCGGACGTTCCCGCCCGCCGCTCGGCGGTGACCCGGGCGTCGTCGACCAGGAGCTGCACCCGGGCGCGGGCGAGACCGCGAACGGTCGGGACGACCGACTGCCCCTCCTCCAGGCGGCCCGTCCCCGGGATGTCCTGGAGGGCGTCGGCGAGGCGTGCGGGAGCCTTGTCGTCCATCTCGACGCGGGAGACGAGGGTCGGAGCCGCCGCCGGCGGCCCGAGGGTGGCCGGGGCGAGGCCCGCGGCGACCGTCACCTCCGCCTTCGGGGAGGCGGAGAGACGCAGGGTCCAGGGGGGCGTCCCCTCGAGCCGGTCCACCCGGACCAGGCCGAGCCAGGTCCCCGTTTCGTCGGCGACGCCGAGCTCGAACGGGAGCGGGGGAAGGGGGTCGAGACGGAACGAGCCGTCGTTCCCCGTCGGGGTCGAGTAGGCCCGTCCCACGACCGACACCCGGCCGCGGGGAACGGGCTTGCCGTCGGCGTTCGTGAGCCGGAACTCGGCCGGCGTTACTGCGAGAGCTGCGCTCGCGGCCCACAGGGACACGAGCAACGTGGCGACGGCGCCGGTGATCTTGCGCATACCTTCTCCTCTGAAGGGACTTCTCGATTCCGATCCCGGGGAAACGGACTGGCGGAGCGCTGCCGCCCGGGATCAGTTCCGGAGGGGAGGAGGGTTCGTGGAGGCGATGGCGGCGATCCGCGCCGCAGGGAGAACGGGGATGGAATACCGGGTCTCAGCGATGGCGGGTGCCGGCAGGGGAACGCTCGGACCGCCGGCCCGGGGAACGACGGCATCCAGGAACGCCTCTCCGAGCGGATCCAGGGCCGCGCGCTCGCCCGAGAGGCCGTCGGGGAATACGGGGGCCACCGGCCCGGGGAGCGCCGCCTCGACGAGCCACTCGATCCGGACGAGGTCGCCGCGCCGGGGAATCCGTCCGTCGTCCTTGAAGATTCGTTCGGGAGGAGCGTTGCCCGGGGCGATCCGGAAGAGGTCCGAGACGGCGACGTCCCGCTCGTACCGGTCCGAATCTCCTGTGCCCTCGTCCCCTCCCGCCCGGACGAGGATGCGGGCCGCCTCCGTCGGGAGATTGGGAACCCGGACAGCGAGACTCGTCGAGGAGGGCGGCTGATCGCCGGTCAGGCGGACCGGGTAGGTCTCGCCCCCGTCGAGCGAGAGGTAGGCCTCCCACTCGTCCGGCACCATCCCCCGGGGGAACCGGAACGACAGGTCGAGGATGTCGCCTCCGCGGACGGACGCGCCGGCGAGAGGCGGGACGAGCGGCCCCGGCAGGGCGTTCTCGGCAGCCGAAAGGGCCGACGCCGCCAAGAAGAGACAGAGGGCCGCGACTTCAGCTCGGGGACGGCGCATGGAAGCGAAGAGTATAGGGAAGGCCGTCAGTCCCCCAGGTTCGTCCCAACCGCCCGGGCGCTCTCGAGCCAGGGGTGGTCGAGCGGGACCGTCTTCAGCTTCCCGACGACCTCTTCCAGCGGCACCGGCTCGGTCCCCTCCCCCCGCGCGGCGACCATCACGCCGTACCGCCCCTCGTGGATCAGCTGGGCGCAGGCGGTGCCGAGACGGGTGGCCAGGAAGCGGTCGGCCGCCGAGGGCGTCCCGCCCCGCTGGAGGTGCCCCAGGATCGTCACGCGCGACTCGAGGCCGGTCAGCTCCTCCAGCTGCTCGGCCAGGGACAGGGCGTGGCCCGTCGGGCGCTCCGACTCCAGGTCCGCCAGCCTCCGCGACTCCTTCTCCGCCTTCCGCTTCCTGTCTTTCTTCTCGCCCTTTCCCTTCACGGGGCGCTGCTGCTTCTCGTCCTTCCGCGCCTCCTCGGCCTTCCGCCGTTCCGCAGCCTCCTGCTTCGAGAGGGCCCCCTCGGCCACGGCCACGATGCTGAAGCGCTTGTCCCCCCGGCTCCGCCGCGTGATCGCGTCGGCGACCTTCTTCACGTCGTACGGGATCTCGGGGATCAGGATGACGTCGGCCCCGCCCGCCACCCCGGCGCCGAGAGCGAGCCAGCCGGCCCGGTGGCCCATCACCTCGCAGACGATGATCCGGTGGTGGCTGTGGGCGGTCGAGTGGAGCCGGTCGATCGCCTCGGTGGCGATCCCGAGGGCCGTGTCGAAGCCGAACGTCGTGTCGGTCATCGCCACGTCGTTGTCGATCGTCTTCGGGAGCGTGATGACGTTGAGCCCCTGCTTTGCCAGGTGGTAGGCGTTCTTCTGCGTCCCCCCGCCGCCGAGGCAGACCAGGACGTCGAGGTGATGCCGCCGGTAGTTCTCCACGATCATGTTCGTCATGTCGAGGACCTTTCCCCCGACCGGCATCGCGTGGGGCTTGTCGCGGCTCGTCCCGAGGATCGTGCCGCCTCTCGTCAGGATCCCGGAGAGCGCGGTCTCGTCGAGCGCCACCGTCCGGTTCTGCATCAGGCCGCGGAACCCCTCTCGGAAGCCGACGACCTGCATGCCGTACAGGCCGATGGCCGACTTGCCCATCCCGCGCAGGGCCGCGTTGAGGCCCGGGCTGTCGCCCCCCGCCGTCAGGACGCCGACGTACTTGGCCATCACGTTCCTCCTATCATCGATCTCAGGATCTCGACTGCCCGGGGGAGGCCGTCCAGCGTCGGAGCCTTCCCCTGGAATACCCGTCCCGACCCACCGCCCCGGCCTCCGAGCGCCTCGATGATCCTCCTCGAGGCCTCCGGAGCGTCGATCCCCAGCTGCGCCCCGAAGCCGATCGCGAAGAGGTGCTGCCCGCTCCCCGACGCCGTCAGCAGGACCGCCTTCCCGGGCGAGAGCGCGGCGAGCTGCCGCGCGAGCCGCTGGAGGAAGTCGCCCCCTCTTCCGTCGAAGTGGCGGACCCACGTGGCCCCGGGCAGGAGGGCGGCCGACCCGGCCAGCGCCTCGATCAGCTCCTCTTCGAGCGCCCGGGCCGTCCGGTGGGCAGCCTGCAGCTGCTCGAGCTTCGCCTCGGCCGCCGCGACCAGGCCCGCATCGGGCGCGCCGAGGACCGCCCGGAGAGAGGCGTTCCTCGCCTCGTGCCCGCCCATCCGGCGCCGGACGCGAGCCCCCGCGGCGAAGAAGAGACGCGTCCCTCCCCGGATCGCCTCGGTGCCGAGGAGCTTCAGCGCTTCGATCTCGGACGTCGACTTCAGGTGGGTCCCGCCGCAGGTGTTCAGGTCGATCCCGTCGATCTCGACGAGGCGGATCTCTCCGGAGTGCCCCTCGGGAAGGCCGCGCGTCCTCACCGGGAGCTTCCCGAAGGCGGCCTCGTCGACCCTCCGCGCGGTGACGGAACGCGCGGCGCGGATCTCCACGGCGACGGCCTCCTCGAGGGCTTCGAGGTCGGCCGGCGCGAGCGGCGCCGCGCCGACCTCGATGTCGGAGACCTCGGCGCCGAGGTGAAAGGCGGTCGTCTCCCACCGGAAGCGGTCGGCGGCCACCGCCGTCAGGAGGTGCTGCCCCGTGTGCTGCTGCATGTGGTCGAACCGCCTCGGCCAGTCGAGGCGGGCCACGACCGGCCCTTCGCCGAGCAGGCGCTCGAGGTAGTGGCGGATCGCGCCGTCCTTCTTCTGGACGTCGACGACGGCGATTCCGTCGAGCGTCCCTTGGTCGGGGGGCTGGCCGCCCCCCTCCGGATAGAAGATCGTCTCGTCCAGGACCGCGAACGGGCGCGTCGCGTCCGCCCCGGTCTCCACGACGCGGACGCGGAGCTCCGTCCGGTACGGTTCGCGTTCGAAGGTGTAGGGGGCGTTCGTCACGCCCCCTAGCCTACGCCGAACTCAGCCCACCTTCTTGTCGGTCCTGGCCGGGGGCTTCGGCGGCGGAGCCGACTGCCTCTGGGGAGCCGACTGCCTCGGCGGAGCCGGCGGCGGTTGCCGGACGACCGGCGCCGGCTTCTGCACCGGCGGCTTGGCGACCGGCTGAGGGGCGGCCTGCTGCTTCACCGTGGACCGCTCCACCGACCGGGTGGTGGACTGTCCGGAAGTCCTCGTGGAGCCCTGCTGGCCGGAGACGTTGGACTCCGTCTTCCTGGACGTGACGTGGGTCTGCTGGCCCTGCCCGGTCGCGCGCTGGTCGGACCTCGATCCCGTGGCGGTATCGTTCCCCCTCTTCACCGGCTGGCCCTGGACCTGGTTCGACGAGCCCGTCGTGCCCTGGTCGGTCTTCTTCTCGAGCCTGTAGGTGCTCGTGCGCTGCCCCTGGGTCTGGGTCTGGGTCTGGGTCTGGGTTTGTGTCTGGCCCTGCCCGGACGTCCTCGTGCCGTCCTTCTTCGCGAAGCCCTGGCCCGTCGTTCCGGTGTGGCCCGTGGTCTGCTGACCTTGCGTCTCCACCTTCACGAGGCGTTCCGGCTTCCCTCCGACCTGGCCGTGAGTCTGTCCCTGGCCGGCCGTATTCGTCACGGGCCGCCCTTGCCTCTCCGAAACGGGGCGCTGGTAGCTCTGGAGGTCCTTCGACTGGATCCCGACGGGTTTGTCGTGGGTGGCGAGGCTTCGGCCCTGGCCCTGCGGGACCGAGACCGGCTGCACCTTGTGGGCCGCCCCGAAGTCCCGTTTCGGCGCGAAGTCCACCTTGCCGCCGGCGCCGCCCGCGGGCCGGATGTCGGCGACCGGCCGCGCGCCGTGGAAATGGTCGATCGAGAGCTTCTCGGAGACTCTCCGGTCGACCGGCATCCCGTGGTTCTCCTTGATGAACCCCATCTTCGTGGAGAAGCCCGGGGGCGCCAGCGGCGGGGCGAGCCGCGTCACGACCGACCGGGAGAGGAAGGCGTTCGGCGGCCGGAGCATGGGCCCGCGGGACCCGCCCGGGAACGGCATCCGGATCGAGGCCTGGGTCGGCAGGAACGGGAGCGGGCCGTGAATGAACGGCGCCGCGGCGAGCCCCCTCATGACGGCCGCGTCGTGGATGAAGCCCCGCTGGACGTACCCTCCTCCGACGAACGTATCGTGCCTCACCGCGTGCATGTAGCCGCGGTTCATGAACCCGAAGCCCGGGGGGACCGGGACGGGGACGCGGTGGCCCCACCAGGGGGAGAAGGGCTCCCTCGGCCCGACCGGGAACCAGCCGACGTGCCCGCCCATCGCCCCGTGCCCCGGAGGGCCCCCGGCGAAGACGACCCGCGCCGGCGAGTAGCGGACGAACCGCTCTCCCCGCGCCGCCGGCAGCCAGAACCAGCGGTTGCGCCAGCTGGTCCAGCTCCCGTAGTGATAGGGGGCCCAGCCCCAGCGCTCCGCGCCGACCCACGACCAGCCCCACGGGTCCTGCCACATCCAGCGCCCCTCGGTGTAGGGGGCCCAGCCGGCCGCGACGCCCCGGGGGGTCCACGCCATCCCCTGCTCCGGGATCTCCTCCCAGCTTCCGTCCTCGTCCAGGTCCTCGGCGCCGACGACCTCCTCGGAGACGTACTTCGCGGCGACAGCCTCCTGGCGGGGCCGGAGCCGGTCCTCGACCCAGCGGTCCCACCGGTCCTGGGCCGGCTGCGCCACGAGGTCGTAGCGCGGCTGGTCGGTCCCCTCGACCTCCATCGTGTCGCCCTGGCTCAGGTCGATCTGGCCTCCCGCGGCGACGCCCAGCGCGCCCCCCTCGAACAGGATGAACCGCGTGTTGCCGTCGGCGTCCACGTCGACGCGGTACTTCCCCGGCCGGCGGAACGTGACCGAGACGTTGGGCGTGTCGACCTCGAAGACCTCTCCGTCGGCCAGCCGGCGGACCCGGAAGGTCGCCGTGCCGACCGCGACGGAGAGCTGCCGGACGTCGTCGCGCAGGTCGAGCGCCGTCATCTGCGTCTCCGGCGCGATGAAGATCCGCGTGCCGCCGGTCTCCAGCTCGAGACGCCCGTCCTTGCCAGTGTAGACCCGGTCCCCCAGCGTCAGCGGGACGTTGACCGCCACGTCCTGCCAGTTCTCGGGGTCGTCTCCCCTGCTGTAGGTGGCTGGCCCCGACCTGTACGCCACGCGGGCGACGGTCTGCTGGATCTCCTCTTCCCCGCCCCCCTGGGGCTGCGGCTGCGCCGTGGTGGGAGTCGCGACGACCAGGAGGGCGATCGCGGCGGCGAGGACCGGCACCGCGGCAGAACGGCAATGGGTCTGCGATCTGGTCTTCATTTTCTCCTCCATTCCCGAGAGAGAAACCGGCCGTGCCCCGCCGGCCCAGAAGGAGGGCCGGCGGTCCGAATCGAAGAGGGCGAGGGGCTGCCCGAATCGAATCATGGCCCTGGCGCTCATCGGTCCTTCTTATCCTTCTTCACCTCATCCGGCTTCGCCGGCGGCGCCTTCTCGACCTTCGGCGCGGGTTTCGGCTTCTCGACCCTCGGCGCCGGCGGTGCCTGTTCGACGCGGACGGCGGGCGGCGGCTTCTGCTCGACCCTGGGCTGGGGCGGGGCGGCGACCGGGGGCCGGTCCGGCGGCTTCACCTCCGGCCTCGTCTGGTGGTCCCGCCGCTCCGGCTGACCCTGCTCGACCGGCCGATCGACACTCCGCTGGACGGGCTTGACGTCGGGCTTCGTCTCGGGCCTGACGTCGGGCTTCGCGTCGGGCTTCATCTCGGGCTTGACCTCGGGACGGGCCTTCGGGTCCCGGCGCTCCGGCTGCCCACGGTCGACGGGTCTGTCGAAGCTCCGCTCGGCGGGCCTGGGCTCCGGCTTGGGCTCCGGCCTCGCCTCCGGACGAGGCGCAGGGTCCCGGCGCTCCGGCTGTCCACGGTCGATCGGCCTGTCGGGGTTCCTGACCGGGCCTCCGTCCGGCTTCAGGATGTCGGCTCTCCCCATGGGAGGCGGGGTCTCCTTCTGGCGGGTGGCGGGGAGCGGCCGCTCCCCCGTCGTGACCTTCCGGCCGTCCGGCGGCGCCGCCGCACGGACTGGCCGCGTCTCGACCAGCTCGCGCTTCGGGGCGAGGAGCACCTTGCCCCCCTCGGGAACGGCAGGACGATAGTTGACGACGGGCCGGGGCTGACGCCTGACCTCCACCGCGAGCTTCTCGGCGCTGACCCGGCCGACCGGCATCCCGCCGTTCGAGGTGATCAGCCCCAGCTTCGCCTGGAACGTCGGCGGCGCGGGGGGCGGGACGAGCCGGGTCACGACCGCGCGTCCCTCGACGGCCCTGGGTGGACGGGCTGCCGAACCGGGTTCCGTCCTCACCGAGAACCGGACCGAGCCGGGAACCGGCAGGATCGGGAGCGGTCCGTGGAGGACCGGGGCCGTCACCATCTGGTGGATCACCCGCTGGTCGCGGACGACCTCGCGGTCGACCATCCGGCCGCCGATGAACGCGTCACGGTTGACGACCGTCACGTGGGTCTGGTTCACGTATCTGACGTTGTTCACGCTGCCGGCGGTGCGCCGGCCCCACCAGGGGATGAACGCGTCGCGCGGGCCGATCGGGAACCAGCCGACGAAATTCGCGCCGCCGGAGCTCGCGGAACCGGACCAGCCCGGTCCGGCGCCGGTGAAGACGACGCGGGCCGGCGAGTAGCGCACGGCCTGCGCCGCCCTCGGGACCGGGACCCAGAACCAGCGGTCCTGCCACGACACCCAGCTGCCGTAGTGGTAGGGCGCCCAGCCCCACGGGTCGTACGAGATCCAGGTCCAGCCCCACGGGTCCTGCCAGGTCCACCGGCCGTTCCGGTAAGGGGCCCAGCCTGCCACGGTGACCGGCGGGCTCCAGACCCAGCCGTAGTCGGGGATCTGACGCCAGTCCCCTTCCCTGTCGAGGTCGTCCAGGCCCACGATGTCGGAGCTGGCGTAACGGACCGAGATTCCCTCCCGGAGGCGGCGGGAGCGCTCGTCCACCCAGCGGTCCCACGCGTCGCTCCGCGGGAGCGCGACGATGTCGTAGCGGGGCTCGTCCAGGCCGTCGACCTGGATGGCGTCGGCCGCCTGGAGGTCGACCTCGCCCCCCGCCGCGATCGCCACCGCGGACCCCTTGAAGATCGACGCGAAGGTGTTGCCGTCCCGGTCCACGTCGACCCGGTAGTAGCCAGGGCGCTGGAAGGTGAGCGAGACGTTGGGGGTGTCGACCTCGAAGACCTCTCCTTCCGACAGCCGGTTGATCCGGAACGAGGCGGTCCCGATGGTCAGCGAGAGCTGCCGGATGTCATCGCGCAGGTCGAGGGCGGCGAGCTCCGACTCCGGGCCGAGGAAGATCCGGACCCCCTCTGCCTGCAGCTCCATCCGCCCGTCCCGGGCCGTGTAGAGGCGGTCGCCGACGGTCATGGGGAAATTGACGACCGCGTCTTCCCAGCTGTCGGGGTCGTCCCCCCGGTTGAACGAGGCGGAGCCGGAGAGGAAGGCGATCCGGGCGACCGACTGCCTCACGTCGTCGTCGTCCTGCGCGAAGGACGGGTGCGAGAGGAGAACGGCGAGAGCGAGGAGGCTCGCGACGAACGTTTTCGGGTGTTTCGTGATCAATGTCATGGTTCAGCTCCGTTTCCCTTCTGTGTAGCGAATCCCGTGCCCGGCGTGCCGGAGTGTCGGGAGGACGGCCCGTGTCACGGCGCAATCTCCTCGACCGGCATCCTCAGCACTCCCTCGCCTCCCATCCCCAGGAGCCGGACGGCGCGGGTCACGGGGCGGACCGCCTCGAGGGTCCTCGTCGCCAGCTCGACCGCGGCCTCCCGCTCGCCGGAGTCGCGATTGAGGATCGCCTCGAACGGACTCTTCCTCGCCGGGAAGACCTTCAGCTCGACCTTCCCGTCGGCGGGGACCTTCGCCGCCGCGCGGGCCAGCTTCAGGGCGGCCGGGATCCCTCCCAGCTCGTCCACGAGGCCGATCGCCTTCGCGTCCTCCCCGCTCCAGATCCTTCCCTTCGCGATCTCGAGGACCTTCTCCTTCGGGAGCTTCCGTCCCGCCGCCACCTTCGACGTGAAGTCGTCGTAGACCCGGTCCAGCCACGCCTGGAAGCGCGCCCACTCCTCCGGCGTGTAGTCGTGGGTGCCGGAGAACATCGTCGCGTTCTTGCTGGTGTGGAGCTCGTCCCACGAGAGGCCCAGCTTCTCCCAGAGCCCGTTCGTCAGGATCTTCCCGCCCAGGACGCCGATCGACCCGGTGATGGTCCCGGGCTGCGCGACGATCTTGTCCGCCGCCATCGCCACGAAGTAGCCGCCCGACCCCGCCACGTTCCCCATCGAGACGATCACCGGCTTCCCCGCCGCCTTCGCGCGGACCGTCTCCCTCCAGATCGTGTCGGACGCGACGTACGAGCCGCCCGGGCTGTCGACGCGGAAGAGGATGGCCTTCACGTCCTTGTCCTCGATCGCGGCCCGGAACGCGCCGGCCACCGTTTCCGACCCCATCGACTGGCTGTCCTGGACCGGGTCGTACTTGCTCTTGCCGCGCTGGACGCCTCCGATCCCGTAGATCAGGGCGATCCGCGTCCCCTTCTCGTTCGGCCGGCCGGCCCGGTCGAGGTAGGCCCGGAGGGAGAGGAACTTCGCCTTCAGGCCCGCTTTCAGCTTCGTCTTCGCCTTCTCGTGGAACTCGTCGCGGTAGGCCATCCCGTCCACGAGCCCGGCGTCCAGGGCTTCCTTCCCGAGGTAGGGTCCCGCGTCGAACCGGGCCTTGACCACGTCCGGCGTCAGCTTCCGGGCCTCGGCGATCCCCTTCACCATCTGCTCGAAGATCGAGTCGATCACCTTTCCCGTCGCCTCGCGGTGGGCCGGGGTGAACTTCGTCTCCGTGTACATGTTCATCGCGTTCTTGTACTCGTACCGGTGGTCCATCCTGGGGACGAGGCCGACCTTGTCGAACGTGCCGCGCAGGAACGGGCTCTCGGCCATCAGCCCGGTCAGGCCGACGTCGCCCGACGGCTGGAGCCAGATCTCCTGGAACGCCGAGGCCAGATAGTACGAACGGTTCCCGGGGGCGAACTCGCCGAACGTCTCCGACCACGCCAGGGCCGGCTTCCCCGCCTTCCGGAACGCCAGGACGGCGTCGCGGATCTCCTGGACGTCCGCCAGTCCCATCGGCGCCTCGCCGACGCGGGCGACGAGGCCAGCGACGTGCGGGTCGGTCGACCCCTTCTCCAGCGCCTCGACGACGTCCCGGAGAGTCGTCACCTTGTCCTTGAAGAAGGAGCCGATCGGGTCGTCCGGGACCATCTCGATGATCCCCTTCTCGAGGTCGATCTCGAGGATCGTCCGGTCCGAGACGGTCCCCTTCGCGGCCATCGAGACGATGCCGGCGGCCCCTCCCGCGAGGACCAGCAGGACGGTCAGCGCTCCCACGATGGCGAGGACGGTGACGAGGAATTTCTTCATGGATCCCCCATTTGCGGGCGGGTCGCGCCGCCCTGCCCCGAGATTATCGGCCCCCGCACCTTCGGGGTCCGGTGACGGGCGACAATGGAAAGCACAGGAGAATGAAGAGAGCCTCGCCGAACGCATCCGTCCCCGCCTCGATCGTCCGCCGGCGCGGCGCGGCCCCGGAGCACGTCCGCGACCTCCTGGCTGCCGAGGAGCCGATGGAGATCCGCCTCCGCGAGGGGGGAGCGCCCGCCGAGCGGCTAGTGGTGACGATGCGGACGCCGGGCGACGACGAGGACCTCGCGGTCGGCCTCCTCTTCGGCGAGGGGGTCATCCGGTCGATCGACGAGGTCGTCTCGGTCGAACGCCCGTCCGACCCGCGGATCGACCCGGAGCTGGCCCGGAACGTCGTCGTCGTGACGCTGACGAAGGACCCGGCGCGGGCGGCGCGCACGCCGCGGCGGGCGACGGTGATGGGGTCGGCGTGCGGCGTCTGCGGCCGGACCACCATCGAGGAGGTCGTCGGCCTCGGGGCCCGGTGCCGCGAGGGGGCTCGTTCCGCCGGGAACGCCGCGGCCGGCGTCACGATCGACCCCTCCGTCCTGACCGCCCTCCCGGAGAAGCTTCGCGAACGCCAGGACGGGTTCGCGGCGACGGGCGGGCTCCACGCCGCCGGCCTCTTCGAAGCCGACGGCCTCCTCCTCGTCGCCCGCGAGGACGTGGGCCGCCACAACGCGACCGACAAGGTGATCGGGGCCCTCCTCCGCTCCCGCCGTCCCGTCCCCCCGCTCCTTCTCGTCTCCGGCCGCCTCGGTTTCGAGATCGCCCAGAAGGCCGCCCTGGCCGGCATCCAGGTCGTCGCCGCCATCTCCGCGCCGACCAGCCTGGCCGTCGACCTGGCCGACGAGGCGGGCATCACCCTGATCGGCTTCCTCCGGGGCGAGACCTTCAACGTCTACACGCACCCGGGGAGAATCGGGTAGGGGTCGGATCGGGCAACTGACAGGCTCCGCCAGGGGCCCGGCCGACGGTCGGCCCCCGGTGTTCACGAGGGGAGAAGACGTGGTCTCGCCCCCCGCGTGCGAGCGTAGACTGGATCCCGAAGTCACGGTCGCCACCGCGGAGGAGCCTTCATGGGTCTCGCTCCCGGCACGAGGCTCGGTCCCTACGAGATCCTCGCGCCCCTCGGCGCGGGAGGGATGGGCGAGGTCTACCGGGCCCGCGACACGAAGCTCTCCCGCGACGTAGCCCTGAAGGTCCTCCCCGACCACCTCTCGGACGACCCGAAGGCGCTCGCCCGCTTCGAGAACGAGGCGAAGGCGGTCGCCGCCCTTTCCCACCCGCACATCCTCGCCATCTTCGACTTCGGCCGGATCAACGGGGTCTCCTTCGCCGTCACCGAGCTGCTGGAGGGCGAGACCCTGCGCGTCCTCCTCCAGCGCGGTGCGCTCCCCCTCCGCCGCGCCCTGGAGATAGCCGGCCAGGTCGCGGACGCCCTCGCCGCCGTCCACGGGAAGGGAATCGTCCACCGGGACGTCAAGCCCGAGAACGTGATCGTCTCGAAGGACGGCAACGCCAAGCTGCTCGACTTCGGCCTGGCCCGCGGGAAGGTCGTTCCCGGGGCGCATCCGATCCTGACCGCTCCGCGAGACGTCCGCCTGGGGCGCCGTCCCCCGACCGCGAGTGGCTCGCCACGATGCTCCTGGAGGACGGGGGCCAGCAAGACACACTCCTCGTCCGTGTGCGGACCGGCGAGACGCGGCGCCTCACGGACGACCCGCTCCGCGAGGATTTCCTCGAATGGGCTCCGGACCGCTCGCAGCTCTATTTCACCGTGGCGCCGGAGGAGCAGAACGAGCTCCGGAGCATCCGGCCAGACGGGAGCGAAAGGGAGCGAGAGGTCGCCCCCGAGAACGGGCGTGACATCACCGGCGCCCTCGCCTCGCCCGACGGGCGGTGGGTCGCCGGCTACTCCTACTCCCTGGCGGAGGGCCGCCGCCCGCCGCTCACCCTCTTCGATACGCAGAAGAAGACGTTCGAGGAGCTGGTCGACCTGAAGGCAACCCCCTGGTGCGGCTGGCTTCCCGACTCCCGGCGCCTTCTCCTCGCGGCTGGGGGAAAGCTGGAGGTCCTCGACCGGGTGACGCGCACGCTCACTCCGGCCGGGTCGCTCGGGGGCGACGTCCGAACCGTCGTGATCTCCCGCGACGGACGATCGCTCTTCGCGTCGAAGATGGTCGTCGAGGCGGACATCTGGATGCTCGACTACGGACCCGCTCCTTGAGCCGTGCCGCTGCCGGGGGACGGGGCTTCGGGCCCCGGCCGTCAGAGCTCAGCCCTCGGCCGCGAGGAAGGACCGGATCTCCGGGAAGGCCGCCGAGGGAGCCCGGTGGGCCCCACCGTACCTCGCGTGGCGGGCGAGTCGGTAACGAGTCCCGAGCATCGCGCCGAAGCCGCCGATCCGCTCCGGCGGGTAGAACGGATCGTCGAGGGTCGAGATGTGGAGCGCGGCCGTGTCCCGCGAGGAGGGGGTTCCTTCCGGCATCCCGTCCCCCTCCACCCACTCGCCCGGTAGGCCGCCACAGAGGCCGATCAGCGCCCGGAACGGCGTGCCGTGCGGCGGGTCGAGCGACGCCCGATAGTTGTGGGCGCATGGCTGGCTGAAGCCGCAGAGCGACACGCGGCCCGCGTCCCCTCCCCGTTCCACCGCCCACGCGATGGCCGCCGCGAGGCACGCCCGGTGACCCGTCTGGTTGTCGGCCGGAGTCTCCGAGACCCCCCAGTGGTAGCCGCGCTCGCCGGCGGCCGACAGCTCCGCCCCCGGGACGAAGGCCGAGTGGAGCCCCTGCATCGAGACGAGCAGGAACCCCTCCGGCGCGAGCTGGCGCATCAGGCCGAGGAACGGCTTGGCCCTCATGGCGTACCCGTGGAGGCCGAGGAGGACCGGAAACGGCCCCGGGCCCTCGGGGAGATCCGCGAGGAGCCGGAGGGGGACCTGGACCGGGACGGAAGCTTCGACGAAGCTCTGGGGACCTTTCATCGCCTCCTAGGATAGTGGGTCGGAGCACTACACTCGGGTCCGCGATGAGCTTCCCCGTTTCTCCCCGCCCCATCGACCTCCTCGTCCAGGGGGGCACCGTCGTCTGCGTCGACGACCCCTTCACCGTGATCGAGGAGGGCGCCGTCGCGGTGGACGGGACCGACATCGTGGCGGTCGGCCCGGCCGCGTCGCTGAAGGAGCGCTTCTCCCCGCGGCGGGTGATCGACGCGACGCGCCACGCCATCCTGCCCGGCCTGGTGAACGGCCACACCCACGTGGCGATGACCCTCTTCCGCGGCATGGCGGACGACCTCGCCCTCGAGACCTGGCTGCACGACCACATCTGGCCCGCGGAGGCGGCCTTCGTCGACCGGGTGAGCGTGGGCCACGGGACGACCCTGGCCTGCGTCGAGATGCTCCGGGGCGGGACGACGACCGCCCTCGACATGTACTGGTTTCCCCGCGAGTGCGCGCTCGCGGCCAGGCGGGCGGGGCTGCGGCTGGTGGTGGGAGGGGTCCTCATCGACGGCCCGGGGGCCGACGGCCTCTCGCACGAGCAGAGGTTCGCCGAGAACCGGGCGCTCCTGGAGGAGTTCCGGCACGACCCGCTCATCGGGACGTCGATCCAGCCACACTCCACGTACACCGTCTCGCCGGAGCACCTCCTGGAGGCGAAGGCCCTGGCGGACGAGTTCGGGGTCCGCTTCGCGCTCCACACCTCCGAGACGGCGGAGGAGGTCCGGATCGTCCTCGAGAGGTACGGGCGGACCCCCGTCCGGCACCTCCACTCCCTCGGGCTCCTCGGGCCCCGGACGACCCTCCACCACGCCGTTCACCTCGACGACGAGGAGATCGCGCTGCTCGCCTCGACGGGGGCCTCGGCCGTCCACTGCCTCGAGTCGGAGCTGAAGCTGGCGTCGGGGATTCCCCGGCTCCCCGACCTCCTCCGCGCGGGGGTCGACGTCGGCCTCGGGACCGACGGGGCCGCGAGCAACAACGACCTCGACATGTGGGCCGAGATGCGCCTCTCCGCCCTCCTCTACAAGGCGATCGAGAAGGACCCCACCGCCATCCCGGCCCGCGCGGCGCTGACGCTGGCGACGCGGGGCGGGGCGAGGGCCCTCGGCATGGACCACCTCGTCGGGTCGCTCGAGCCGGGGAAGCGCGCGGACCTGGTCCTCGTCGACCTCGACCGGCCGCACCTCTCCCCCGTCTACAACGTCGTCTCCCACCTCGTCTACGCCGCCCACAGGGCCGACGTGACGACCGTCCTCGTCAACGGTGTCGTCGTCGTCGAGAACGGGCGGACGACGCTGGTGGACGAGCGGGAGGCGATGGACGACGTGCGCGAGGTGGCCGACAGGATCCGGAGGAGAGAGCCTCCCTCCGCCTCCGGCCGTTAGTACACGATTTCAGGACCGTCCCCTATACTGCGCGGATGAGAATCCAGCCGCTCCTCGCCGCCTTGCTCCTCGCGAGCGGAGGTCCGTCTCTCTTCGCTCAGGACCGCCTCCCGGTTGACTGGGACCAGAAGGTCCTGGCGGTCGTCAAGGACCCGGAGCGGGCCCGGAAGGTCTCGGAGGCCGGCCGGCAGAGCGAGGTGGGGCGGCAGCAGGCGATCGCCGCCGTCAGGAAGGCCCGGGAAAAGCTGGGCGAGGTCTTCCTGTCCAGGACGTCCGAGGCGGTCGATCGCCAGATCTCCCTCAGCACGTTCCGGGACGACCGGCGGAACGCCGCGTTCCTCTGGATCGACCCGATCTACGGTGTGGGGAACCTCGTCACCAAGAAGGAGTGGAGGGCGATCTGGCCCGAGGGCTTCTTCGCGTTCCCCCCACCAGCGCCGTCCGCGGCCGGGGAGATCCACGCCATGCTCCCGTCCGTGGTCAGCGACCCGGCCCGCCAGAGACAGGCGATGGACGTCACGGCGTCGCTCGTGAAGGCCGCGGAGACGAACGAGGCCTCCCGCATGCGGGAGACCAGCCGCCTCCAGAAGCTCCTCGAGGAGGGCTCGATCCCGCGCGACGAGTGCATCGGCGAGATGGACAAGCTGGAGCAGGCCCAGGCGAAGACGGACGACGAGCTCATCAGGGGCTCGATACGCCTGCAGAAGATCCTGACGCCGGACGAATGGGCGACGATGGTGCGCGGATTGAAGGCCCAGGCGCGCTGACGGCGATCAGCCGGCCAGGAGCATCCGGTTGAGCGGGTCGCGCGTCTCGCCGACCGACGTGACGCGCACGGCAGCCTCCTCGCCCACCGGGCACCTGTTCTCGCAGATCCCGCAGCCGACGCAGCGGAGCGGCTCGATCCTGGGCCGCTTCAGGTGGACCGTTCCGGCTCCGCCCCGGAGCGGCTCGTCCACCTCGTCGAACCAGATCGCCTTCGGGTCGGTCGGGCAGACCTCCTCGCAGACGATGCACGGCGTCTGCATGGCCCAGGGGAGGCATTTCCCCTTGTCGACGAAAGCGGTCCCGATCCGGACCGGCGGCCTCCCGTCGTAGCCCGTCTTCCGGGCGGCCGGCAGCGGTTCGATCGCCCCGGTCGGGCAGACCTCGCCGCAGCGGGTGCATGCGAACTCGCAGCCGCCCCGGCGCGGCACGACGACCGGCGTCCAGAACCCCTCCACCCCCGCCTCGCCGATGGCCGGCTGGAGGGCCCCGGTCGGGCAGGTCTGCTGGCAGAGCGCGCACTTGACGCAGCGGGAGAGGAACTCCTTCTCGCCCAGGGCGCCGGGAGGACGGATCAGCCCCGCCCTGGCCGCGTCACGGCCACCGCCGGAGACGCGGAGGACCGGCGCGACGACGGCGGCGCCGAGGGCGGTGCCGACGAGGGCACGTCGGGAGAGGTCGGGCTTCCGCGGGGGAGCTGGAAGCGCCGGGAGGAGCCCGTACGTCAGCGCCCCCTCGGGGCACTTCGGCAGGCAGCTGAGGCAGACGTGGCACTCGGCGACCCGGTGGCTCCCGAGCGGCTCGTCGGCCCCCTGGCAGGCGAAGGAGCAGAGGCGGCAGTCGGTGCAGGCGCTGGCGCCGCGGCCGATCCGGAAGAGGGAGAACCGGGCGAAGAGGCCGAGGAACGCGCCGAGAGGGCAGAGCGCGCGGCAGAAGAGGCGAGGGATGAATCGGCTCGCGATCAGGAAGCCGAGCAACAGGCCCGCCGCGAGCCACCCGGCCGGCACCGCCCGCCCTCCCGGCAGGAGGGGCCACACGCCCGAAGAAAGGCCGCGCGCCAGGAGCGAGAGCGGGTCGAGGAGCCCGGTCTGGAGGCTCCCGAAGGCCGCACCGACCAGGAGGGCGACCAGGAGGTAGGTCTTCAGCGCGAACCAGGGGCGCCACCGGTTCGCCTCGAGGCTCTCCCGCTTCGTCCGCGGCGACAGGATCCACGAGAAGAGCTGCTGGAGCGTTCCGAATGGACAGATCCAGCCGCAGAAGACGCGGCCGAGGACGAGGGTGAGGAGGAGGAGGCCGATTCCCCAGAGGAGCGCTCCCGGAAGGGTCCCGGCTCCCATCGGGACAGCCGCTGCCGTGAGAGGGTCGGCGTGGTGGAAGAGGGCGTAGGGGAAGAGCCGTTCGTCCCCCGCGGAGAGGCGGGCGAGAAACCAGACGAAGAGGCCGAGAAAAGCCGTCTGGTAGAGAACCCTGATCCGGACGGTCCAGGTCGGCCCGCTCCCCCGGTTCACCCCACCGGCGTCCTCACCCTTCCATCCCCCGCTCATGCCGGGGCGATTCTGCACCCGTCCGGCCGCCACGCGGCTCCGCCGCGCTGGGACGACCCGTGAATGCGGCTCACGAGCAGGGGATGTCGTCCCAGGAGCTCAGAAATCGAAGCGGCTCCCCGGGTAATGGGGGGGCCCGGAATCGGACCCTTTGGGCCAAGCCCCACGGACCTGGCGTCGTCCGGGCTAAAGGATCCCGAAGATGAATACACCAGGGCGGTCAGGAGGAGACCGCCGCTCGCCTTGCCGAGTTCCTGCTCTCCGAGCTCCTCGCCCTCTTGAGGCCCCGTGTCCGACTCCTTGACGGTCTCCTTCTTCAAGGAAATCCCCTCCCCTCCCCCTGCGACCTGGTTCCCCTCTTCTGTACGTCCCGACATCTCGAACCTCCCTTCTTTCGTCACTCGCCGACTCCTCGTTCAGATCGCCTCGATCGAGTGTGACTTGACCCGGCTCACAATTCCGGCGTCACTTGCGAGGCCGAGTCTCCTCGGCCGTTCGCGCACGGCCCAAGCGTGCCCCTCGAGGACCGGCCCGCTCCACGGAATCTCGCCCTCCTGCAGGCGGACTGCACGTGCCACGCCGGGCCGCGCCGTCATCGGGCTGGACCCGCCCCAGCCTCCCTGGCGAGGCGCGAGGCATAGAGCCGCGAGAGGAGATCGAGCACGGCGAACTCCTGCCTCCGCTGCGCGGAGCGGAAGAGCCGGTTCATCTGCATGTGAACGAAGCTGACGGCCAGGTCCGCGAGGGGCCGACCGAGGCGCCCGCTCTTCTCCATCTCTCTAAGCGCCGCGCTCGGTTCGGCGACGGTTCTGGAACGCGCCCGGAAGACCTCGAGACCGGGGGCGAGGGGACCTTCCGGATCGTCCCGCGCTAGGAGGCTCTCCAGGCCCCTCGATTCCTTCCGGAACCGCTCGCCCAGGGCGCGCCTCAGGTGCGGCCCCTCGCCGTGCTCCTCGGCCAGGCCCTTGCGAGAGCTCTCCACGATGCGACCCTTCTCGTCGGGAGAAAGGCCGAGGTCGTCGAGGAGAGCGTCCGCGCCGACCAGCGCGAGCCGCCACCGTTCCTCGTTCCCAGCGTCCCATTCCTCGAGGCGGGAGAGGATCTCGATGGCGGCTTCGCTGTCCGCGAAGAAGATCTTCTCGGCCAGTCCGATGGCGCCGGCTCCTCCGTAGCGCTCGATCTCCCGTTCGTAGGTGTCGAGCTGCATCCGCCAGACGCTTCCCGATTCCAGGAGCGGTGCGACCGCCCCGGAGATCGCACGGAGGGCCTCGTCCCGGAGGCGCGCCGGATCCCCGTGCAGGCGAATCCGGACGTGGGGCCGGGGATCGGCATAGCGGACGAAGAACCAGCGGTCGGCAACCCCGCGGACGACCGCCTCGCGGACGATCGGCGCCAGCACGTCCCGCAGGACCCTCTCGGAGGTCGCGGCGCCGGCATAGATCTTTGCCGAGAGCCACTCCGAGCCGGGAGGGAAGCTCCGCCTCGAGCGCGGCGAGGGAGGGGCCGGTGGCGGCGCAGGGGCGATGGGAGCGGCGGAGACGGTCCGGGGCGTCTGGACGAAGGGGATCAGCAGCTCGTGGACGTAGCGCCCTTCCGGCCCGCGAGCGCACAGCTCGTCCGGCCCGGGAAACATCTCCGTCAGCTCGAGGCGCCGGAGTCTCCGGACCTGGTGCAAGAAGGCATCCAGCGAGAGCGGGGATTCGAGGTCGACCGGAAGACCGTTCTCGCCGTCACTGAGGACGACGTGCCGCGGCAAGCGCCGGCGCTTTCGCCACTCCGCCACCGCCCGGAACGCCTCCGCCCCTCGCGGCTTCGTCAGCTTCTCGAGCTCTTCTCCTTCCTCGGTCCAGCGCGCGCGGGAGAGGACCGTCCGTCCGCTCCGGACGCGCGGAAGGAAGGGGGCCGCGGCGAGAGGTCCCCACCTCCACGCGAGGCCTCCGGCAACGCCCTCTTCCTGGAGCTGGCAGAGGAATCTGTAGAGCCCCAGGCCGAACGCCCCGTAATTGTGGGCCGTCGTCATCCGCGGGAGGACCCGTCGGTTCAGCCGCCGGGATCGAAGGTGGACCTTCCCCCGGACCACCGAGAGCATCAGGTCGGTCGCCGGGAGCTGCCGCTCCTCCGGGGCTCCCGACACTCCGAGGAAGGGAATCTCGTATTCGCGGAGGACCGGGCGGAGAAGGACGTTCCCGGCTCGCGCGTCGGGGAGATGGACCACTTCCGCGAGGATCGACTGCCCCTCGAGCGCTTCCTCCCTTCGCAGGTGCTCGCGGACGAGGGACTCCATTTCCGGGTTCCTCTGGCAGAAGCGGCCGAGCAGCCGGGCCCCGGACGGGCCTCCCACCCATTCGAGAAGGATCTGGAAACGGCCCGCCGCGAGGTCGGCGTCGGAGGCGGTGGCCACCTGGACCATCGCCGCGAACGCTCCCGGGAGCGGGCGGGGCTCGCGCGCCGCCAGCGCCTCCAGGTCCTTCGCGGAGAGGACGATCTCCGTCTCGCCCTTCTCCGCCGCGCCCGTGACCTTTCTCAGGAGGAGACTTTGCACGCCGCCCCACCCCTCCGGACCGCCCCGAAGGGGGAAGGCGAGCCCCTGCAGGAGCGGCGCTCCCTCGGCTCCGTCTTCCGGATGGGGCGGGAACCCGATCCCCGACTCGTCGTCGAGGGCCTCGACAAGGGGAATCTCCCGCTCCTCGTAGCGCTCGACGAACGCCTGCCGGAAAGAGGCCAGGAGCGGGTTCTCGCCCGATCCGAGGCGCCACAGCCGCTCGACTCCCCGCCGGACCTCCTCGAGGACCGCCTTCCCTACGGTCGCTTCGGGAGAGGCCTTCGACAGGTCGACCTGGAAGAGGCGGGAGAGCTCCGGGCGGACCGGAAGCGCCGCCAGCCGCGAGGCGAGAGTCCGGTAGCGTTCCGGAGGATGACCCGAGACCGAGGCATCCAGGAGCTCCAGCTCGTGGCATGCCTCCCGGAGAACGGTCGAGACCGCCGTCGAGGTGGGGTTCGCCCCGAGACGATCGGCCATCGAGGCGGCCAGCTCGGGTCCCGTCAGGACGAAGCCGGTCTCGGGGACGAGGACCTGGGCGTCGAGGAGCTCGTCCAGGTATTCCTTGGCTTCGGCAAGGCTCGTCTCTCCATCGACCAGCGCCCCGGCCAGCTCTCCCGCGCGCGCCCCGGGGCGGGAACGGAGCAGCGTCGCCGAGTGATGAGGGGCCGGCTCGACCGAGACCAGGTGGAAGGTTCGGTTGCGTCCGTCGACGCGCGCCTCGACGTAGCGGATCCGCTCCCCGACTTCGTAGAGAGTCGAGTTCGGCCTGAGGACGAGGCCTTCGCGGAGGACCCGGTCGCGCGCGATCGCGTCGTGGAGCGCGAAGAGGAAGTCCGTGTCGAGGCGGGAGCGCCGCGTGCTGGCTCCGGTCTCCCCCAGCACGAGCCGCGTCGTCCCGCCGGTCCGGCCCGTGGAGGTCCCCGCGAAGAGACCGAAAGGGGTGGCGCGCCCCGTCATCCGGGAGAAGTACTTGACGATCGCCCGTTCGGCCCGCTCGCCCCGATCGCTTCCCGGGGCCTCGAGCCAGCGGGGGATCGCTTCGTCGAGGTCGGGCGAGGCGAGGAAGAGCGCTTCCCGGACCGCCGGGCGAGCGACGAGGTCCCGGAGGCGGCGTCTCTGCAGAACGCGGTCCGCCGCCAGGGCCGCTTCCAGCTTCTCCGAGTCCTCGACGACGGCCGCCGACGAGAGCCCCTCGCCCCAGCGGAGGAACTCGTCGAAGGGGAGGAGCGGCGTCCGGATCGCGACGAAGCCGGAAGGCTCGAAGGGAGGGACCCTCTTGCGGTCCGGCGACGTCATCTCGAGGCGAAGGCCAGGTGGGTGAGATCCGACGACGTTCCGCCGAGACGGTCCACTAAGACTTGCACCCGCCGATCTGATAGGTCGGGGCGACCACGAGACACCCGGGGGTCGCCGAGTTTCCGTCACACACGGGGCGGGTTCCGCAGCACGCGGTCGGGCTGTTGGACGGGGCAGGGGAACACGGGTTCATGGCTGCCGCGGAGACCCGGGCCCTCTGCATTCCGCCGTTCACCGCGCCGAGCTGGTCGTCCCCGAGTTCCCCGGGCTCGCCGGGGCCGCGGCCGAGGTCCTTGACGGTCTCCTTCTTCAGCGTGAGCTTCTTCACGCTCTTCTCTGCCCCCGTCCCTTTTTCGTTCGAGTTCGTCATCTCCGTTCCCTTTTCTCTCCGCCGGCTCCCGCCCGATCAGCAGGTTCCGCCCCGGGTTCGTTTTCGGAAGGACCAAGAGCGTGCCGTTTCCCTCACCCTGCGCGAAGCGTCACGGCACGCCGTTCCCCGGCTGGAGGAGCGACCGCCGCCGCGTGCGGCCGACGGCAGGAACCGGAAAGCGCGGCTCGCGAATCGGGCGAGGGGCTCCCCACAGCCGCGCCCGTCGTGATCAAGGCGTCGCCGCGGGGCGGCCCTCCTAGGGCCAGTGGCAAATGCCGCCCGGGCTCGATTCCGGGATGCACGCGGGACGCGTACCGGGAAGCACGGGCGGCTTTCCGACACAGGCGTTCGACGGGCCCTTGGGAATGAGGTTCGGGTTCTGCATCTGCCCGCCGTTCACCGCCTCGAGCTGGTCGTCGCCAAGTTCCTTCCCGTTCCCGCGTCCCGAGTCGAGGTCCTTGACGGTCTCCTTCTTCAGCGAGAGCTTCTTGACGCCTCCCGGCGGCATCTTCCCTTCTTCGTCGGATCTCGTCATTTCAAGAGTCCTTTCCCCGGGGCGTTGTGCCCGAATTGTCCGTCTTGATTGCCGACTCGTCCGTGGGCCACCGCGATCGGTACCGCAATCGAGATGCCAGGGAAGGCCGTGGGCCATCCGGAGCCCCCCCGGGGGGCGTCACGCGGCACCGCCGCCGGAGAGGAGGAGCATCCTGTCCCATCCCGGCTCCACCGGGGTGGCCGCGGCGAGGAACGCGAGGGCGATGCCGGCGCTGCCCGTGAGGAGCCCGGGGAGACCCTTCCAGCGGATCGTTCCGTCGTCGTCCGGCCACCGGCACGTGTAGCCCGCCAGGCCGCTTCCGGGCTGCCGCATCTCTAGGGCCTTCTCGAGCCAGAAGATCCCGGCGCTCCGCAGCTCCTCGTGGCCCGTGAACTGCCAGAGGCGATTGAAGACGTGGCCCAGGCCCGCGGCTCCGTGGCACAGGCCGGCGTCGAGGACCCCGGTCTCCTCCGACCGTCGCCGAGCCGCCCGAAGGGCGATCCCCACGGCCTGCCTCTCCCACTCCGATTCGTCCGCGCTCTTCGCCGCCACGGTCAGCGCCGCCGCCACTCCGGGATCGCCGTAGCACCAGGCCGAGCGGCAGTCGCCCGGCTCGACGCCGGGGACGAGCCAGTACGGGAAGCGGGATCCCTCGCCGGACCGCCCCTGCCCCAGGAGCCACGCCACAGCGCCGTCGAGGAGTCCCCGTGCCTTCTCCCGCGAGATGTCGGCCGCCGTGATCCGTCCAAGGAGAGCGATGACGCCCGGGACTCCGTGGGCGAGGCCGAGGTTGTAGTGACCGCCCGGAGACGATTCCACGTGCGAGGGAGGCAAGAGGCTCGGAGGGGTGTGCCAGGTGAGCTCCGGGCCCTTCCGTTCCGCCCTTTCCGAGAGCCTGTCCACGATCCGCTCGAGACACCTGACCGCGGCCGGGCGGGGGAGTCGTTCGAGCGCGTAGACGCCGAAGCCGACGAGGCCGCTGACGAGGTCGTAGTCGCCCGTCCAGGGCGAGTCATCGACGACGGAGAGAAGCTCGTCGTCTATTTCGGCGGCCGGGTCGTCCGGGCCGTCCACGGGGGTCGTGACGTGCGACACGGCCCACGCCAGTCCGCTGTAGCCGCTGTAGAAGGAAGGACCCATCACGACCGAAGCAGCCGCGTCGGCCGACTCGTTGAGGAGCTCCGAGGCCTTCTCGAGGCCGCCCGGATCGACGCCGCACTCCGCCAGGTACGCGAACAGAACTGCGAGACCGGCCGTTCCCCCGGCAAGGGACGCCGGTCGCGTTCCCCCTCCCCCTTCCGCGGGACCTTCGATCGGGTCCCAGTCTGCCAGCGGGCCGGCGAGCGTCTCGCCGATGGACCGTGCGGTGTCGAGGGCTCGGTCAGCCAGAGCTCCGTCGAGGACGGGCCTCCACGGCCTCCCTCGATTCAGGGTAACGGGAAGGTCGGGCATTGCACGGTGAACACCTGAGCGGTCGTCTTCGAGAGGGTCGGGCATCGCTCCGGCCCGGGAAGCACCGCTGGACACACCTGGGTCACCAGGGGCCTGCGGCCACCTGGTCCGACGATTCCTCCGCCATTTACTCGGTCGAGCTCGCCGTCTCCGAGCTCCCCGGGCTTCTTCCGCCCCGCGTCGAGGTCCTTGACCGTCTCCCTCTTCAAGGAGAGTTTCTTAGGACCAGCGGCCTTCTTCGTCACGTCAACCTCCTCGGAACCCGGATCCCCGCAGGGGGGCACGTCGTCGCTCGTCATCTCCCCCGGGCTCGTTCTCGCAACTCCCGGACCACGCCCCCCGGCCCCGCCGGGAACGCCGTCGGGGCTTTGCCCGTCCCGATTCGAGTCGGCCCGCCCCGTTTCGAGCGCCCTATTTCAGGGCAGCCAGCTTCCTTTCGAGGGTGGAGCGGGAAACTCCGAGGGCCTGCGCCGCCCGGGTCTTGTTCCCTCCGAGCGCGGCCAGGGCCTGGCGCACGTGGGCCTGCTCGAGCGAACGGAGCGACTGGACCGGGCCCGGACGGGGCGCGGGAGGAGAGGAGGGACCGGCCGATTCGTCCGCCGCGCCCGGTAGGAGGATCGCCCGCTCGTCGATCACCTCGCCTTCCGTCAACGCCACCGCGGCATGGATGACCTGGTCCAGCTCCCGGAGGTTTCCCGGCCAGGCGTAGGTGACCAGCGCCTGGACCGCGCCCTCCGTGAGCCCGACGATCACGCGGCCCTGCGAGCGGGCTGCGCTCTGGACGGCGGCGGCGGCGAGGACCCGCAGGTCGGTCGGCCGTTCGCGGAGCGGGGGAAGGGTGACGGTCAGCCCGGCGATCCGGTAGAAGAGGTCGGTCCGGAACTGGGCGGAGTTCACGAACTTCGCGAGGGGGTAATGCGTGGCCGAGATGAGCCTCACGTCGGCGTCCCGGAGCACCTCGGAGCCCAGCCTCTCGAACTCGCCGCACTCCACCGCGCGGAGGATCTTGGCCTGCGCGAGCGCGCTCATGTCCGCGATCTCGTCGATGAACAGGGTCCCGCCGTCGGCCTGCTCGAATTTTCCCCTGACCTGCTTCTGGGCTCCCGTGAAGGCCCCTTTCTCGTGGCCGAAGAGCTGGCTGTCGAGGAGCGTGTCGGAGAGCGCGGCCGCGTTGAACGAGACGAACGGGCCGGAGGCCCTCCGGGAGGAGTTGTGGATGGCCCGGGCCAGGAAGGTCTTTCCGGTCCCGGACTCCCCGAGGATCAGGATGGGAAGGTCCGTCCGACAGGCGGAACGGGCCATGGCGAGGCAACGCGCCATCGCCGAATCGGACGTCTCGAAGCGGTCGAGCGTCAAATGGCCGGAACCGAGGTGGTTGGCTCTCGTCACCGGCGGGACACCTCCGGGACGGGACGGCCCTGCGGGGCGGGTTCTCGCGGCTCCACCGGACTCTTGCTGCGTTCGACCCGGCAGGTCCTCCCGCGCTGCCGCATCGTCACGCCGTTCCGAGGTCCTTCACCAGAGAGAGGTCCCGCCGGCCCAGACCCCTCTTCTCCGCCTCCGTGATCCACCCGAGCGACGACGGCTCGAGCCCCATCTGCGTGACGCCCCACGCCTCGCAGAGGACCGGGTCGATCCCCGCGAGGACGGCGTTCACCGCCTTCACGTCGGAGAGGCTCCCCCCCTGTGGGCCGTTGGCGAGGAGGACGCGCGTCGCGTCGACGACGGTCAGCGTCGGCCGGAAGGTGGCTCCGAGCTCCGCGACCGCCCTGTCGATCCCCTGGTGAAGCCGGTTCCGGCCGCGGCCGAGGACCCCCATCCAGTTCTTCATCCCGACCGTCGCCCGGGAGAGGCCGTGGTGCTTGACCACGGGGACGTTGATCACCCGCTGGCACGAGAAGAGGAGGTCGATCACCTCGAGTCCCGCCGAGGAGCCGGAGAGGGAGGCCTGAACCAGCTTCAGCGACTTCCCGTCCAGGACCTCGGCCCCCGCCGCCTGCGCCGCCTCGCGCAGGCCGGAGCGGGTCAGCGACCGGACCGGGTCGTTGACGGAGAGATCGGCCACCACGACCCGCCTGGCGCCCGCCGCCCGGCAGAGACGGACCAGCTCCGCGACCACGTTCGGGTCGGTGTTGGCCGCCTGCTCCGGGAGCCGGTCCCAGCCGGCATTCGGCTTGATCAGGACGCTCTCCCCTCTCTTCACGAAGGCTTCCATTCCGCCGAGCGCCGCCACGGCCCGTCTCACGTTGGCCGCCGGGTCGGCCCCCCGCGCCGCGGCCCCCTTCGGAGCCGCGTCGGACCGGGGAACCCGCCAGTCGGGGATCTCCGGGGCGGCCGCCTCGAGCCGCCGCCGGTCGTGGAAGAAGAGGGCGCCTCCGCCGATCGCCGCCGCGGCGATGCCGGTCGAGGCGAGGCGGGAGGCGATCTCGCGGCGGGTCGGCTTCTCTTCGTAAGGGTCCAGCGAGGGGAGGTCGGTCATGGCGTCTTCTCCTGGAATGTGGCGCGCGCCAGGGCCTCGAGGCGGGTGGCCGCTTCGGGCCCGGGAGCGAGCGAGGTGAGCTTCAGGTAGTCGCGACCACGGACCGCGAGCAGGACGTTGCCGTCCGATACGGCGTCGGCCGGCCCGGCGACCCGCACGGCGGCCGACGGCCGCTCTGCGTCCCGCTGCGCTCTCGCCCCGATCTCCGTCTCGAACCGGTGGAGCTCGGCGGAGATCTCGGGGCTCTGTCCGGGACCGCCCGAGCCCGGGTAGGTGTAGACCGCGATCAGCGCGGAGACGAAGCCCCGCGCGAGGTAGCCGTCCGCGGCGCCGTCGATCGCCTCGTAGAGCGACTCGCGGTCGTAGCGCGCCGGGTCCGACCGGGAGGCGCTCCCCGCGGCCACCGCGCCGGGGAGGAGAGGGCCACGGCTCGCCCGGAGAGCCGCCAGGACGGCGCCCCGGTCGGGAGTGGCTCGCTTCCCTTGCTGCCAGACCCAGCCGCCGAGAGCCAGGAGCGGCAACAACAGGAGGAAATGCAGGGCCCGGGGCCTTTCTCGCACCCCCTGAGCTTACGCCCGAGAGCCTGATCAGGGCCTCGTCCCGAGCGCTCCAGACACCGGCCACGACCGAGACCTCTTGCGTTAACGCGGCCCCTTCCCTCCGGGGTATTGCTCAGAGACAGTGTCGCAATTTGGGCACTAGTCGGTTCGAAATCTCATCTTGGGTACATTTTCGCGTTGGACCCGGCCGGCTCGGGTGCTACCCTTTCCCAAAACGATCCATCCAGGAGGTGTGAGATGACGCTTTCCCGGCGAGGTTTCCTCAAGGCAGGGACGGTCGGCGGAACGATCGCCCTCGGCTTCGACTTCTCCGAGGCCCGGGCCGAGTTGCGGGACCTGAAGATCTCGCGAACGACCGAGACCCGCTCCACCTGCCCGTACTGCTCGGTCTCGTGCGGCGTCATCATCCACACGCTGGGAGACAAGGCCAAGAACGTGACCGGGTCGGTCGTCCACGTGGAAGGGGACCCGGATCATCCGATCAACCGGGGGACCCTCTGTCCCAAGGGGGCCACGCTCAAGGAGGACATCCGGAACCCGCACCGGTTGATGGTGCCGCAGGTGCGGCGCCCGGGGTCGAGCAAGTGGGAGGAGATCTCCTGGGACGAGGCTATCGCCGGGATCGCGGGGAAGGTCAAGGAGACGCGCGACAAGACGTTCGTCACGAAGAACGGCAAGGGGCAGACGGTCAGCCGGAATCCCGGGATGGCGGTCATCGGCGGCTGCACCGACACGAGCGAGTTCGCCTACCTCCTCTGGAAGAGCTCGATCGCGCTGGGGGCCGTCTACAGGGACCACCAAGCACGGGTTTGACACGGACCGACGGTGGCCAGTTTGGCCGCCACGTTCGGTCGGGGGGCGATGACCAACGGGTGGGTCGACATCAAGAATGCCGACGTGGTCTTCGTCATGGGCGGAAACCCCGCCGAGAACCACCCCTGCGGCTTCAAGTGGGCGATCGAGGCCCGCAAGGCGCGCGGCGCCAAGATCGTCGTCGTCGACCCGCGGTTCACCCGGACCGCCGCCGTGGCCGACGTCTACGCGCCGCTGCGCGCCGGAACCGACATCGCGTTCCTCCTCGGGATCTGCCGCTACGCGATCGAGAACAAGAAGGTCCACGAGGAGTACGTCAAGCTCCACACCAACGCGTCGGTCCTGGTCAGCGACAAGTTCGCCTTCGACGAGGGGCTCTTCTCGGGCTACGACGGCGAGAAGCGCGCCTACGACAAGGGGTCGTGGGCGTTCCGGGTCGACGACAAGGGGATGCTCGAGACCGACCCGACGCTCCAGAACCCGCGGTCGGTCTTCCAGCTCCTCAAGAAGCACGTCGACCGGTACACGCCGGAGATGGTCGAGAAGGTCTGCGGCACGCCGAAGGACCAGTTCCTGAAGGTGGCCGAGGCGGTCAGCTCGACCGGGAACGCCCAGAAGGTCGGGACGATCCTCTACGCTCTCGGCTGGACGCAGCACTCCACCGGCGTCCAGATCATCCGGGCGTCCGGGATCCTGCAGCTCCTCCTCGGGAACGTCGGGCGGCCCGGCGGCGGCGTGAACGCGCTCCGCGGCCACTCCAACATCCAGGGCGCCACCGACATGGGGGGCAACTTCGACGTCTACCCCGGCTACCTGAAGGCCCCCCAGGCCACGATGCCGGCGCTGAAGGACTACCTCGAGGCGAACACGCCCAAGGCTCTGACCACGGCGTCGATGAACTACAGCCAGAACACCCCGAAGTTCATGACGTCGCTCCTGAAGGCGCTCTACGGAAAGGCGGCGACGAAGGAGAACGACTTCGGCTACGGCTGGCTCCCGAAGGCGGACGGCAACTACTCCTGGCTCTTCATGTTCGACGACATGCTCAAGGGGAAGTCGAAGAGGGCCGACGTCGAGGAGGCCGCGCCGGAAGGGCTCTTCGCCTGGGGGATGAACCCCGTGGCGACGGGACCCAACTCCAAGAAGATGGTGGCGGCCCTGGCGAAGCTGAAGTGGCTCGTCGTGGTCGAGAACTCCGAGACCGAGACCGCCGGCTTCTGGAAGGCGCCCGCCGAGTACGAGGGCCCCGAGGCTTCCAAGATCCCCACGGAGGTCTACCTCCTCCCGGCCGCGAGCTTCGCCGAGAAGGACGGGACCTTCACGAACTCCGGCCGGTGGGTCCAGTGGAAGTGGAAGGCGGTCGACCCGCCGGGGAAGGCCAAGGCCGACCAGGAGATCCTCTCGAGGATCCTGCTGGCGGTGAAGGATCTCTACAAGAAGGAAGGGGGCGCGTTCCCCGAGCAGGTCCTGAACGTCGCCTGGAGCTACACGAACCCGGTCAGCCCGGACCTCGGGGAGGTGCTCAAGGAGATCAGCGGCAAGGCGCTGGCCGAGCTCCCCGACCCGAAGGACAAGACGAAGATCCTCAAGAACCCCGGCCAGCAGCTCGACGGGTTCGGCCAGCTGCAGGACGACGGGACCACCTCCTGCGGCAACTGGATCTACGGCGGGGCGTTCACCGAGGCCGGGAACCTGACCCAGCGGCGCCTGGCGACCGACCCGATGGGCCTCGGGGCGTTCCACCAGTGGGGCTTCTCGTGGCCGGCGAACCGCCGCGTCCTCTACAACCGCGCCTCGGCCGACGCCGACGGCAAGCCGTGGGATCCGACCCGCTCCGGGATCTCCTGGAACGGCGAGAAGTGGGTCGGCGACGTCCCGGACATCAAGCCCGACTCGCCCCCCGGCACCTTCGGCGCCTTCATCATGAACCCCGAGGGACTCGGCCGGCTCTACGCGCCGAGCCTCGCCGACGGACCCTTCCCCGAGCACTACGAGGCGACGGAAGCCGCCACCGACAACGTCCTCCACCCGAAGGTGACGTCGAGCCCGGTCGTGAGGGTCTGGAAGAGCGACAAGGACGCCCTCGGCAAGAAGGAGGACTTCCCGATCGTCTGCTCGACCTACCGGCTCACCGAGCACTTCCACTTCTGGACGCAGCACAACCCGCGCCTGAACCAGGTCCAGCCCGGCTTCTTCTTCGAGATCCCGGAAGGTCTCGCGAAGGAGAAGGGGATCGCCAACGGCCAGCAGATCAAGGTCTCCTCCGCCCGCGGGTCGATCACCGCTCTCGCCATGGTGACGAAGCGATTCCGCCCGCTGAAGGCGAACGGGAAGGAGATCTGGCAGATCGGCCTGCCGATCCACTGGGGCTACGCGGGGAACCCCGACCACACCGGCCCCCTGGCCAACTTCCTCACCCCGACGACCGGCGACCCGAACACCCTGACCCCGGAGTTCAAGACCTTCCTCGTGAAGGTCGAGAAGGCGTGAGGGGAGAGCGATGACCGCCAATCTCGAGATCGTCCGCTCCTCCGCCAGCACGTGGGGAGGGGCCTCCGGCCTCCGCTCCCTCCCGGTCGTCTCCAAGTACATCGACACCTCCATCTGCATCGGCTGCAAGTCGTGCGAGGTCTCCTGCGCGGAATGGAACGACCTCCCTCCCGTCAAGACCGTGCAGACCGGCACCTACCAGACGATGCCGGAGACCCACGCCGCGTTCTGGAACCTGATCAAGTTCCGGGAGCAGGAGCACGAAGGGGGCTTCGCCTGGCTCTTCCGGAAGGACCAGTGCATGCACTGCTCCGACCCGGGGTGCCTCACGGCCTGCCCGGCACCCGGCGCGATCGTCCAGTACGCCAACGGCATCGTCGACGTCAATGCCGATCAGTGCATCGGCTGCGGCTACTGCGCGACCGGGTGTCCCTTCGACATCCCGAAGTTCCACGAGAAGACGGCGAAGATGCAGAAGTGCACACTCTGCGTCGACCGGAGCCGCCTCGGCCTGGAGCCGGCCTGCGTCAAGAGCTGCCCGTCCGGCTGCCTCCACTACGGGACGAAGGAGGACATGCTCCTCCTCGCGGCCCAGCGGGTCGCCCATCTGAAGAAGACCGGCTTCGCCGAGGCCGCCCTCTACGACCCGCCGGGGGTCGGAGGGACGACGGTGGTCACGGTCCTCGCCTTCGGGAACCACCCGGAGTGGTACGGCCTCCCGAAGGACCCGTCCATCCCGTGGACCGTCAAGCTCTGGAAGAACGTCCTCCGGCCGTTCGGCTTCATCGCGATCGTCGGGGCGATCATCGGCGCGTTCGGACACCATCTCTACCATGGCAACAAGGGGCACATCGACCCGGCGCCCCTCGACGACGAGCCGCCGCAGGCGTGAGCGGGAGGAAACGATGAGCAGCGTTCGTCACCAGATCGGCCTCGACGTCGGAGCCCTCGAGGCCCGCGACACGGAGGACGTCGTCGTCGGCAAGGAGATCATCCGCCACCGCCTCTCGTCGCGGGTCATCCACTGGCTGGTCGCCGACTTCTTCCTCCTCTGCGCCGCCACCGGCCTCCCGGTCTTCTCCCCCGTGTTCGGCTGGCTCGGCAGCCTCTTCGGGGGCCTGGCCGTCTGCCGGGTCGTCCACCCGCTCGCCGGCCTCGCCTTCTTCGCCTCGGCGGCCGTCATGTTCCGCCACTGGAGCCAGGAGATGGAGATGACCGCCCAGGAGCGCGGATGGGTCGGCCCGAAGCTCCTCGAGTACCTGCGCGACGAGGCGAATCACGACCAGATCGGCAAGTACAACGGCGGACAGAAGGTCTTCTTCTACACCGCCGCCCTCGCGGCGCTCGGCTTCCTGGGCTCCGGCGTCGTCCTCTGGTTCCCCCTGACGTTCCCGGGGGTCCTGCGCCAGATCGCGATCCTGCTGCACAACCTGACGTTCATCGCCTTTTTCACCTCGATCGTCTTCCACGTCTACCTGGCCACCATCGCGGAGCCCGGCACCTTCAACGCGATGACCCGCGGCACCGTCTCGAAGGCTTGGGCGCGGATCCACCACCCGAAGTGGTACCGGGAGCTGACGGGCTCCGGGAAGTAGGTGACAGTCGAGGAGCGGTTCGCCCGGCGCGCCGCACGCGCCGGCGAGCTCGGGAAAGGGAACGGGGCCGCCGCGGACCTCCTGGGATTCGCGGCGGCCCTCCTCTCCGCGCAGGGGCGGCTCGGCGCCGCCTTCAGCTCGCTCCACGCCCTGGAGCCTCTCGTCGGAGGGCTTCCGGAGGACCTCGACCGGTTGATGCCGAGCCTCTCGCCGTTTCTCGAGCTCGTGGCGAGGAAGGCCCCCGACGAGCTGGCCGCCGAAGCGTCCCGCCGGGCAGCCGAGCCGGCCGCCGGCGCGAGGACGAGGCTCCTCGGCTGGTGGTCCCGCGAGGGAGAGAGCACAGAGGACTATCTTTCCCGGGCGTTCCTCCGTCCCTACCTCGAGCTCCTTGGGGCCTCGGGACTGACCGCCTCTCGGCCGCGGGCCGTCGGCGGGTGCCCGGCCTGCTCGGGACCGCCGGCACTCTCGGTCCGGCGGCCGGAGCCGGAGAGCCAGGCCGGGCGCCGGTTCCTCCTCTGCGCTCACTGCGGAGAGGAGTGGCCGTTCGCGAGGATCAGCTGCCCCTCCTGCTCCGAGGAGGAGCCGGACCGGCTCCCCTCCTTCCAGGCAGCGCAGCACCCGGGCGTGAGGATCGAGGCGTGCGAGAGCTGTCACCGCTACCTGAAGTCGATCGACCTGACGCTCGACGCCCGGCCGGTCCCCGAAGTGGACGACCTGGTCTCGGTCGTCCTCGACCTCTGGGCTCAGGAACAGGGGTTCACGCGGATCGAGCCGGGGATCGCGGGCCTCTGACCGGCGAAGGAACTCCAGCCTAGCGTGGCAGGGGCGGGCTACCCTCCGCTCCCCGCTTCGCCAGGACGAACTTCTGGATCGCCAGGGCGACGAGCGCGAGCGCCAGGGCCAGCCCGACGAACGAGGCGACCCGGGAGAGCCCTTCGAGATGCGCGAGGTCGTGGAGGAAGGCCTTCAGGATCGTGACGACGAGGAGGCCGATCGCCGCGATCCGCGCGGCGAAACTCCGGAGGAAGACCCCCGCGAACAGGAGCGCAAGGGCGAAGAGCGCCCACGCGAGCGTGTAGGTGAGGTCCTCCGCCTGGGTGCGTCCGGCCCAGTGGACGCCGATGGTGCGGCCGGTGGCGAAGAGGTCGGCGACCTCGAGATTGACCAGGACGAAGAGGAGCACGGTCCCCATCGCCGGGAGCACCCTCGAGGCCCGGAGTCCCCCGAGGTCGAGGAGGTCTTCCGTCGGCCTCAGGAACCACGCCGCGGCGAAATGGGCGGCGGCCGCGACGCCATAGGCGTAGAGGAGCCAGTTCACGATCGGCGTGCCGCTCCGCGGGTGGTACTCGAGGACCCCCGGGTTGAGGACGAGCCGGACGAACGCGGCGAGGAGGAGCCCGCTCGAGGCGGCGAGCAGCCCCCGGTGCGGAATCCGCCCGAACAGCCAGGCGAGGGCCGCTCCCTCGAGCGCCCAGCCCAGCGTGACCCACTCCCGGTCCAGCTGGAGGGGCACGGCGACGGTGACGAACGCGAGGAGAGCTCCCGCCACGAGCGCGAGCCGGCCCGGGTCCCGGTCGGCGGGGGTCTCGAGACGGAGGAGCCGGACGAGGAGGAGCCCGAGGAGCGCCGCCTGGAAGAGCGGGAGGAGACCGATCGCCGGAGAGTGCCCCGTCGCGACCAGGCCTCGCCACGCGATGAAAAAGAACGCGACGCTCGCCAGGACGGCGCCGAGGAAAGGTTGAAGGAGTTTTTCCGCCCGTCTGCCGAGGAGGAGCGGACTGGCGAGATACACCGCGTAGACCGCCGCCGCGAAGAGGAGCCGGCCGTTCCAGCTCTCCTCCGGCCGGGCGGCCGTCCATGTCCAGGCCGCGAAGAAAGCCGGGGTCAGGACGACGAGCGGGATCGCGTGCCTCCCCGTTCGCCACGAAAGGCCGGTCGCCGCGACGAGGAGGGCCAGGTGGGCGGGGACGAGGATCCCGAGCGGCAGCGTTCCCGGCACGTGCCCGGCGGCGACGATCGCCACGAGCTGCGCCAGGACGATCGAGAGGACCGCCGCCGTGCCGAACGCCGTGGTCGTCTGCTCCGGTCCCGTCCGTCCCCGGCGCTCGGCGAGCGCGTGGGCGACCAGGCCGACGGCGGCCAGGACGAGAGCGGCCGCGACCGACTCGCGCGACCAGCGGCGGTCCCGGCTGGCCCCTTCGAAGACGAGGAGGACGAGGCCCGCCATCAGGAGATTGGCGGCCTGGAGCGCCCCCTCGCGGAGGAGGAGCGCGGCGCCGGCGATCAGGGTCGTCAGGCCGAGCAGGACGCCGAGCACCAGGAGGTGATCCGCGACTCCCTCGTCGAAGAGCGAGAGGGGCGCCAGGGCCAGGAGGAGGAGAGGCGCCGCGAAGGAGGCCGTCAGCCACTCCCGGGCGGGGGTTTCCTCCCTGCGCGCGGCCAGCAAAGGGGCCGCACCGAAGAAGAGGACGAAGAGGGCCAGGAAGGCGAGGACCGAAGGCCAGGCGGCCGGACTCCACGACAGGCCGATCCAGACCGCGAAGACGAAGAGGGTCGAGCCGGCGCCCGCGAGGTGGAGGAGACGGGGACCGCGCCAGAGAGCGACGGCGAAGAGCCCGGCGTCCACGACGAAGAGGAAGCCGAAGAGGAGACCGAAGTGGCTCCCGTAAGCCGGGACGGCGGCCAGGTAGAGAGCGAAGGCGAGCGGGACGAGCGCGCTCATCGCCACGGACCTGGCGAAGGCGGCGCCCAGCCCGTCTCCCTCGTCCCTCGCGGCCCGAGCCGCCGTGGCGGCCGCGAGCAGCGGAAAGGCGAGGAAGACCCCCGCGGCGAACGGAAGCTGGCCGGCCGACAGGAACTGGCCGACCCAGGCCCACTGGTAGATCGTCGTCAGGACCACGCTGAGGAGCGAGAGGACGGGCCATCGCTTCCGGCAGGCGACCCAGGCGAGCCCCCCGTTCAGGAGCAGCAGGTAGCCGAAGAGCCCCACCGGATGGTCCTCGCCGGTCGAGAGGAGGGCCGGCGTGGCGAACCCGCCGACCAGCCCGAGGAGAGCGATGAAGAGCGAGTCGCGGCGGATCGAGAGGATGACGGCCACGGCGGCGATCAGCGCGAGGGAGAGGAAGGCCCCGGCCACCGGGATCAGCTTCCAGACCACGTGCCCCGCGAAGACCGTGGAGAAGAGGATCGCGACGCCCGCCCCGTCCAGGGCGTTGGCCGTCACGGCATACCGCCGAGCTGCCTTCAACTCGCAGACCCCGAGGAGGGCCGCCCCGACCGCCAGGCCGATCCCCATCCGGACCGGCGCCGCCAGCCATCCGCGCTGGATCGAGTAGTTGAGGAAGTAGAGAGCCCCCATCACCAGGAAGATCCCGGCGAGCCAGGAGAAGAGCTTCACCCCGACGAGGCCCTCCCAGTCGAACGCGGTTTTCGGCGCGGGGGGAACGGGAACGGGGGCTGGCCGGAGCGCCGCGGAAGCAGGAAGCGGCGGAACGGGGAGCGGGGACGCCGGGACGCCGGGAGGACCGGGCCGGGGGACGAGGTTCGCCGGCGGCGGCGGCGGAGCCGGGGCCGGGGCCGGCACCGGCGGGGGAACCGGGATCCGGTCCGTCGTCTCCTCCTGGATCGGCATGGGGGGAGCGGCGGGGGACGTCCCCCGCCGGGAAAGAACCCTTCCCTCCAGCCGCTCGAACGACCTTCTCAGCTCATCCAGCCGGCGGTCCAGCTCATCGATCCGGCGCCTGACCCCCAGCGCCACGGTGAGCGCGGAGACCGCGATCGCCAGGAAGGCCGCCCCGGCCAGCAGAACCGGGATCTCCATCCGTCGCCTCCCGTCCGCGTCGCGCTCGATTCTACGGGCCCGGCGCCGGCAGCGGGGACATCCCGCCGGGGGTCAGCGTTCCCGGCCGTCGAGCCCCTGGTCGTTCCAGGAGGCGGGGTCCTCGAAGGGCTCCAGGTGGGTGAGGACCGTGGCGTGAGGGATCGCGGCGCCCACGGCCACCTCGATCTCCTCGCAGAGGTCGTGCCCCTTCTGGACGGTCCAGACCCCGGGGACCAGGACGTGCATCTCGAGGAAGCGCCGGCGGCCGGCGACACGGGTCCGGACCGCGTGGATCATCACGCCGCGGTCCCGGTACGACTCCAGGACCGCGTTCACTTTCGCCCGGTCCTCGGTGGAGATGGCCGAGTCGAGGAGGCCGTGGCCGGTCTCCAGGAGGAGCTTCGCGGCGGTCCAGACGATGTTCGTCGCGACGATCAGCGCGACGATCGGGTCGACGAGGAGCCAGCCCGTCATCTTCACGAGGACGACGCCGACGAGGACGCCGCCCGAGGTCCAGACGTCGGTGAAGAGGTGGTGGGCGTCGGCCCGGAGCGTGATGGACGAGAGCCGCTTTCCCGCCCTGAGGAGGATCAGGGCCACGCCGCCGTTGATCCCGGCCGCGACCAGGGAGATTCCGAGGCCCGCCCAGACGTTCGTGAGCGGCTGCGGATCCTGGATCCGGCCCCAGGCCGCGATCGCGATGCTGATCGCCGCCCCCAGGATCGCGAGCCCCTCGAACCCGCTGGCGAAGTACTCCGCCTTGGAGTGTCCGAAGGCGTGCTCCTCGTCGGCCGGCTGCTTCGCGACCGTGAGCGCCCAGAGGGCGACGATCGCCGCGAGGAGGTTGACGATCGACTCGACGGCGTCCGAGAGGAGGCCGACCGACCCGGTCAGGGCGTAGGCGCCGAACTTCAGGGCGAGCGTCGTGAGACCGGCGGCGATCGAGAGCCGGGCGTACGCCGTCGCGGGAGGAGCGGAGGCCGGCGAGGGGCCGTGGACAGCGGTCGCGGACACGACCCATCAAGCTAGCATGAGACCTTCTCTCACTCCGTCGGCCGGTTCGACGACGCCCGGTAGTTCCGGATGACCGGCGTCGCCGCGGCCACCGCCGCCGCGGAGACCGCCGTCAGGAGGTAGAGCCAGCCCTTCGTCTCCGCGTGGAAGAACGTCAGCCCCGAGAGGGCGACCGCCGCCAGCGTCATCGCGCTCCGCGAGACGAGGAGGACGTTCCGCCGGTCGCGGCGGTCGGCCACCACGCCGCCCCAGAGGGAGAAGACGATCACCGGGACGACCCGGACGAGGCCCAGCAGGCCGATCGCCAGGGGCGACCCGGTGAGCAGGTAGACCTGCCAGTTGATGGCCACGACCTGCATCTGGGAGCCGGTCTAGGAGACGAGCTGGGCTCCCCAGAACCTTCGGAAGTCCTGGAACTTCAGGGCGTGGTACGGACGGTGGCTCATCTGTTGCCGGCCGCGCCGACGGCGGCCGCCTCATGGCCGCGGTCCGGACCGGTCAGGCGCGATCGACCTTGAACCCGATCTTGATCGTCACCTGGAACTCGGCGACCGCGCCGTCCTGGATCCGGCCGCGCTGCTCCACGACCTCGAACCACGACATGTTGCGGATGGTCTTCGAGGCCTCCGCGACAGCGCTCTTCACCGCTTCCGAGAAACTGACCGTGGAGGTCCCCACGACCTCGACTTTCTTGTACAGATTGCTCATCGCCATCTCCTCTTTCTGAGATTTGGTATCGACTCCATCCTGATTGTAGTCCGGATGGCCCGGAATCCCTCCGGGCCGGTTTCTCGTAAACTCAATGGGGAGGGCTCCATGAAGGTCCGGATCACCTACTGCACCGTCTGAAACTACCTGCCGAGGGCCGCGAGTCTCGCGGCCGAGCTAGAAACGCAGCTGGGTGCCGACTCCACCCTCGTCCCCGGCTCCGGCGGCGTCTTCGAAGTCGTCGTGGACGGCCGGAACGTCTTCTCGAAGAAGGAGGCCGGCCGGTTCCCGGAACCGGGCGAGATCTCGAAGAAGCTGGGGGAAAAACGGACCGGCGGCTCCCCCACCCATCAACATCACTAAGGAGGAGAAACCATGGAACGTACAGGCGTCATCACCTTCCTCGGCGGCCCCCTCACCCTCGTCGGACCGGAGATCCAGGTCGGGCAGAAGGCCCCCGACTTCACCGTCCTGGACAACGGTCTCGCGCCGAAGTCTCTGAAGGACTTCGCCGGCAAGACGGTCGTCATCAGCGTCACTCCGTCGCTCGACACGCCCGTCTGCGACGCCCAGCTCCGGAAGTTCAACGACTCCGCGACCAAGCTCGCCAGCGACGTCGTCGTGCTGAACGTCAGCATGGACCTGCCGTTCGCCAACAAGCGCTTCTGCTCCGTCGCCGGGATCGAGAAGGCGGTCACGCTGAGCGACCACAGGGACGCCTCGTTCGGGACGGCCTACGGGGTCCTGATCAAGGAGCTGCGGCTCCTCGCCCGTTCGATCTTCGTCGTCGGCAAGGACGGCATCGTCAAGTACTCCGAGATCGTCCCCGAGGTCACCCACAACCCGTCCTTCGACAAGGCCCTCGCCGCCATCTGAGGCGCTTCGCGCCTCACGGGAGCGGCTTCCTCCAGCGAGGGGAACCCTGCGCGGGTTCCCCTCGCCGCCTCGCGGCCCTCCCCTCCGCGGAACGAGGGCTCGACGGACGCCGCCGGTCAGCTGGCGGCGGATCGTCCGCCTAGAACCCGAAGGACCAGCCGAGCTCGAAGTCCCACTGGTCCATCGTCAGCGCGATCTTCTGCTGGCCGGGAGCCTCCAGCGGGTTCGCCCCCGTGATCGTGTTGGAGAGGCCCCGGATGATCGAGAGGTTCAGCTTGTTCCCCTTCGACACCAGGTACGACCCGCCGAGCGTCACGTGCTGCTCGATGACGCCGGGGGCCAGGATGTTCATGAAGACCTCGGACCCCGGGACCGGCTGCTTGCCCGTGGCGAAGCCGGCCCGCAGGGTGAGCTCGTCCGTGGCCTTCCACTCGAGGCCGAACTTGTAGACCGTCATGTTCTTCCAGCCGAAGCCCGCGCCGTTGTCGGCACCGAGGGGGGCCTGCATCAGGTTCGGCAGCATCGGGTTCCCGACGGAGGCTTCCTGCGAGAAGTAGATCTCCTGGACGTCCACGGCGAAGGTGATCTTGTCGGTCGGGTGGAGAGCGATCCCCACGGTCCAGTTCGCCGGGTCGTCGAAGTATCCGTGCTCGGCGAAGAGGCCCGCGTATTCCTTCAGCTTTCCGTAGGCGACCTCCGTCTGGTACGAGGCGCCGACCGTTAGCCACGGGGTCCAC
The DNA here is from genome assembly GCA_903845115.1 of uncultured Acidobacteriota bacterium. Taxonomy (GTDB): domain Bacteria; phylum Acidobacteriota; class Thermoanaerobaculia; order UBA5066; family UBA5066; genus CAIMWE01. The sequence goes on from CAIMWE010000025.1 coordinate 63,750, forward strand.
TTCCCCAGGTAGCCGATCCGGCCGCCGAACCCGAAGGAGGTCGCGTAGCCGTTCCCCGTCAGCTTCGTCGGGTCGGACGAGTAGCCGCCGAACGCCTCGAGACCGTAGGCCTTGAACCGCTGCCAGGAGACCATCGGGCTGATGCCGACCGAGTGGTTCTCCCCGAACTTGTGGGCCCACGTCCCCACGACGTAGAACTTGCCCATGTCGACGCCGACCGGCTTCGACCCGTAGAAGATCGGCGAGTCGTACGTCGTGTTCATCCCGCCGTTACCGTAGATCGAGACGCCGATCGAGTCGTTCTTCCCCACCATCCAGTTCGCGCCCAGGTTCGGGACCAGGAAGACGCTCGTGTCGCTCTTGGTGGTGCCGGGGGTGAGGCCGAACGTCTTGTCGTAGCCCGACGGGTTCCCGGTCACCGTGAGCTCGCGGTTCGGGTTGAAGAGCGCGAGGCCAAGGTCGTACTCGCACCCGACGAAGACCATCGACGCCGGGTTCGTCGCCGCCGAGAGCGCGCTCCCCGGGACCGCGACACCGGTGCCGCCCATCCCCTTCGAGACCGTCCCGTAGCCCAGCATGAAGTACCCGTCCGTTGCCGTCGCGACGTTCGAAGCGACCGCGATCAGGCAAACCACCAGCGCTGCGGCGAAAGCCGTCCTGTTCCTGTTCATGACTCCTCCCTCTTTCTCAGCGGCCGCTCAGCAGCCGCCGCCCTTCTTTGGAGCCGAAGCGGCTCCTGCCGTTGACTTGATCTGGATCTGGACCGGTTCCGGAACGCTCCGGACTCCGGTGAATCGCTGGTACAGGGCGGTCCTCATCCGGTACTCGGCCACGAGGACCGGCGTCGCCTCCGCGGGCGGGGCCGGCTTCACGAGGTAGGCCGCCTGGAACGCCTCGTAGCCTCCCCGGAGGAGGGCTATCTTTCCAGGGAACTTCGCGGCTCCCTTCGGAAGGGAGGTCAGCTCCTTCTGCCCGTAGAGGACGAGGGTCCGCCCCGCGGGGAGCTGTGCCAGGAGGTCGTCGCCCTTGGTCCCCGCCGGCAGCGCGATGGCCCCCGGGATACGGTCCTTGGCCGCCACGGCCTCGCCGCGGACGTCGACCAGCCAGAAGCTCTCGGGAGCGGTGACGACCTCCTCGGCGAGGGCCGCGGCACCGATCTGATCGACCGGCCTGGCCGTCGCCACGGGCGGCGCCTTCGGGAGGAACGCGAAGACGAGGGAGACCGCCACGGTCGCGCCCAGGCCGCTGAAGACAGCGTTGCGGGTCTTCGGGTTCGCCTGCGGGACCGGGTCCCCGGTCTTCTTGCAGAAGATCGCCTCGACCTTCTCGGCCCCGATGAACGCTCCGATCGCCATCGCGACGACCCCGGCCGCCACGACCGCGGACGGCACGCCCAGCACGCCGGGGAGGGTGAGAACTCCCATCGCGCCGCTCAGATAGAACTTCTCGATCGGGCCGTAGAAGGCGCCGAAGAGAAGGCTCCCGCCCATCATCCCGCCGATCGTCAGGAGCGCGTCGACGTTGCCGGACGCCGTGGCGACGACCCCGGTCCCCGGACAGTAGCCCGAGACGATGAAGCCGATCCCGAAGAGGAACCCGCCGACGATCTGCGGCCCGAGGAAGGTCTCGGGGATCGTCACCAGCGACAGGTCGAGGAGGCCGGTCGCCGCGAGGAGCGCCATCCCGGCGGCGCAGGTCGCGACGGCCGAGAACATCACCTTCAGGACCCGCATGTTCGTCAGGTAGAACTGCGCCGTCAGGATCCGGGCGCTCCCGAAGCCGCCGCGCTCGAGCGTGAAGCCGAACGCGATGCCGACGAGCGTCCCGACGACGTAGCCGGTGTAGCCGCCGAAGAGGTCGTGGCCGAAGAGAGGGAACGTCATCGCCTCACCTCCACTGCTTCCGGAGAAGGGGCGCGAAGAGGTAGGCCCCGGCGAAGAACATCATCATGAAGATCCAGGAGCCGACCGAGAGGGCCGCCCCTCCCGTCAGCGCCTGCCCCGAGGCGCAGCCTCGCGCGAGGCGGGCGGCGACTCCCATCAGGACGCCCCCCAGCACGGCGAGGAGCAGTCTCTGTGTGCGGGCGATCCGCGGTCCCTTCTGGACGTTCAGCTTGAGCCTGCCCCCCGAATAGGCGGCCAGGAAGCCGCCCAGGAGGACGCCGAGGACCTCGAAGACCAGCCAGTCGTCGAGGATCTTCTTCCCGGGACCGGCGTACGGCGCGAAGTAGGCGTTCGTCTCGACGGCGTGCGGCGCGACGCACCACGCGGCGCCGATCGCGAGGCGGTTCGTCGCTCCGGAGGCCCCGAGCCCGAACCCCATGACGAGGTACGAGGCGAGGAGGACGAGGCCGAGGACGGCCCCGGCGACGTAGGGGTTCCAGAGAGGGCGTTCGACCGGTTCGATCTGTTCCATCTGTTCTCTCTCCAGCGCCTTCAGGGGATCAGCCGGAACGCGGAATCCTGCCCCGCCGCCAGGAGGATGGCGCGGAGCGCCAGCCCTCCCACGAGGACCAGGGCGGGGGTGACCAGGGTGAACGGCAGGTGGCGCTTCGCCTCCACCGCCTCCATGAGGAGCGGCACGACGAGGCCGAGGACGACGACGAGGGACCAGAACACGGGGGTGTACGGCCCGCCGAGGAAGTTGGAGGCCGCGAACCGCGCGCTCTCGGTCCCGTACCCGAAGCCGATCAACATCAGGAGAATCAGCACCAGCTCGGTCCCGATGGCGTTCACGTCCCAGCGGACGATCCGCTTCCGCTCCTCCTCGTGGAGGCCCGTGAGGAGGAGGAACGCCGCGCCGGTCGAGAGGCCCGACACCAGGAAGAGGGGCCCGAGGAGGGCGCTGTTCCACTGGAGGCGCGCCGCCATCGTCCCCAGGAGGAGGCCGGTGTAGACGCCGAGGCCGAGGCCGATGAAGAAGACCCCGGTCAGGATCTCGCGGCGGCGCTCGATCGCGTGCTTCTCGACCCGGTCGTACAGCCCTTCGAGGTTCTTCGGGACCCACGACCGGACGAAGCTCCGGCCGGAGTCGTCGAGCGAGCCGAGGCCGAAGACGAAGGCGGCCGGGTAGACGGCCACCAGGATCCAGGATCCCCAGGACATGGGCGAGGCGAGCTGGAAGCGCGTGTAGAAGCGCCAGACATGGAACGGGTACTCGAGGTCGAGGAAGAGCGCCCCCATGCCCAGGGAGAGGATCCCGAGGGCGACGAAGGGGGCGGTCCGGAAGATCGGCGAGGAGGGCTTTCCGTGCCGCAGCTCCAGGAGCGCCGACAGAGAGAGGATCCCGGCCACCATCCCTCCGAGGAAGAGATAGACCGTGATCTGCCAGCCCCAGATCGCGAGCCCCGGGTCGATCAGGTGGTTGGCGCGGGTGGTGACCGATTCGAGGAGTGTCGTGTTCATCGCTGCCGCCTCACACCAGGAAGAAGACGTTCGGGTCGGCCCCCGACTCGGGGTGGTTCACCTTCGACTTCCGCTTCCTCAGGATCTGCGACACGGCGGACGCCGGGTCGTTGCGGTCGCCCAGGGTCAGCGTCCCCGTCGGGCAGACGCCGACGCAGGCCGGCTGCAGCCCCTTCTGGACCCGGTGGAGGCAGAAGGTGCACTTGTCGACGTACCCCTTCGGGTGGACGTACCGGGCGTCGTACGGGCAGCCCGCGATGCAGGCCTTGCAGCCCGTACACTTGCCGTGGGTCACCAGGACCACCCCCCCCTCGGCAATGTTGCTGGCGCCGGTCGGGCAGACCGAGACGCAGGGGGCGTCGGAGCAGTGGTTGCACCGTTCCGACCGGATCTCGGCCGAAAGGTCCGGGAACTCGCCGCGGACCTCCTCGACGATCCAGTCGCGGCAGAACCCGTCCGGCACGTCGTTCTCGCTCTTGCAGGCGAGGACGCACGCCTTGCACCCGACGCAGGTGCGCGTGTCGACGGTCATCGCGTAACGCTTCTTGCTCGCGCTCATCGCTCAGGCCCTCTCGACCGTGACGAAGTTGACGCTCATCCCGGTCGACCCGGCCAGAGGGTCGACGGCGATCTTCGTGACGAGCCTGGAGTCGTCCATCCCTCGCCCCTTCGCGAACTTCAGCCCCGGGCTCGAATGGCCGTAGCCGTGGACGACGAAGACGCAGTCGTGACGGATCCGCTGGGTCGCCTTGAGCCGCACGGGCTCGGAGCGGACGCCGTCCTGGTTGACGAGAACCACCCTGTCGCCGTTCGAGAGGCCCCTCTCCCGCGCGACCTTGGCGCTCAGCCAGACCTCGTTCTCGTTGGTGACCTCGGAGAGGAAGCGGTTGTTCGTCGTCCGCCCGAAGGTGTGCGTGGGGGTCCGGCCGAAGAGGAGCCGGAACTGTCCGTCGGCCGGCTGGGGATGCCGGGTGTATTCCGGCATCGGGGAGGCTCCGGCCTCGGCCATCCTCTTCGAGTAGAGCTCGATCTTCTTCGAGGGGGTGGCGAAGGTCAGCTCGAGGCCGTCCTCGGTGGTGACCGGGACTCTCTTCCCCCGGATGACTCCCTTGGCCTTCAGGAGGTCGAAGTCGTAACCGCCCTTCCGGAGCCGCGCCTCGACCATCTTCCCCGCGTCGTCCCAGGGGAAGTACGCCCCGAGCTCCATCCGGTTCGCGAGCTCCTTCGCGATCCACCAGCCCGGCTTGCTCTCGTAGAGCGGGTCGACGACCGGCTGCCGGATCGCGAGGAACGGCTCGCGCCAGGGGGTCGGCCCGGCGTCGTCCCACCGCTCGAGGTAAGTCGCCTCCGGGAGGACGACGTCGGCGTAGCCGGTGATCTCGGCCGGGAGGACGTCGATGGCGACCATCAGGTCGAGGTGCTGGGCCGCCTCGATCACCTGCTGGCGCTGCGGGAGCGCCTGGATGAGGTTCGTGCCGTAGACGATCCACCCCTTGATGGGACATCCGCTGGTCATGATCTTGCCGGGCACGGTCGCGTCGCAGACGCCGTGCGAGAGGACCTCGTCGGCGAACGGGTAGACCGTGCCGTCGGGGTGATCCTGGGCCGTCTTCGGCGGCGCCGCGTAATCGGGACAGGGGTACTTCGGCACGGGCATCGAGGCGGGGATGAAGATCCCGCCGCGCCGGCCCCAGGAGCCCAGGAGCGCGTTGAGAATCGCGATGGCGCGCGACCTCTGGGTGTCGTCGCCGTACCAGGTCGTGTGCCGGCCGGGGTGGACGAGCGAGGCCGGGCGGGCCCCGGCGATGAAGCGGGCCGTCTCGACGATCTTCTCCGGCGGGATCGTCGTTTCTGTGAAGGCCCACTCCGGCGTCTTGTCCTCCAGGTGCTTCCTCAGCTCCGGGAGGCCGGTCGCGTACTTCTCGAGGTAGGCCGCGTCGTAGAGCTCCTCCTTCACGATCACGTGCATCCAGGCGAGGAGGAGGGCCAGGTCGGTGCCCGGCTTGATCGGGAGCCAGTGGCGGGCCTTCCCGGCGGCCGTGGAGAACCGGGGGTCGACGACGACCACCTCGGCCCCCTTCGCGATCGCCCTGGCGAAGTCCTGCACCTGGGTGTTGTGCATGTTCTCGCCCAGGTGCGACCCGATGAGCGTCAGGACCCTCGAGTTCTCGATGTCGAGGACCTCCGGGGAGCCGAGCGACGACCCGAAGGTGAGGTTGAAGCCGACCTCGCGGGGGCCGCGGCACTGGCCGTACGACGGGGCGGTCACGTTCCCGCTCCCGTAGGCGAAGAGGAGGTGCTTGAAGAACGACCCGCCGTAGCCGTGCGAGAAGAGGGCCACCTTGTCCGGCCCGCAGTCCCTCTTGATCTTCATCAGCTTTTCGGCCGTGAAGTCGAGGGCCTTCGCCCAGGAGACCTCCTCGAAGTCCTGCCCGCCCCGCTTGTTCGATCTCCGGAGGAGGGGCTTCTTCAGACGGTCGGGGTCGTACAGGAGGCCCATGCCGCCGGTCCCGCGCGGACAGAGGTGGCCCCGGGAGAGCGGGTGGTCGGGGTTGCCGACGATCTTCGTCACCCGGCCGTTCCGGACGTGGGCCAGGACGCCGCACTTCCAGAAACAGAGCTCGCAGAACGTCGGGACGACCTTGTCACCGTCGGTGTTCGGGTCTTCCACCGCGTCCCGGTCGAGCCCCCAGAACTTGTTCACGAAGCCGGATCCGACGGTTGCGGCCCCGACGGTGGCTCCGGAGATCTTGATGAATTCGCGCCGGCTCGTCATGCCCACCTCCAAGAGAAGACCCAGAATCGGTTCACGACTCTCCTCTTCAAGAAGCGGGCCACCCACCAAACAACAGCTTTTCCCAACAAATCCGGTCGTATTGCCGGTTCACATTCCGCGCGGCTGAAACAACTCGTTTCGTCTGAAACATCGTGGTTCAGGCCGGGCCCTCCCGCTCGGTCCGACGCTCTCCGAGCCTCGCCTTCCGGTGCCGACAGCCCGGGATCCGCGTGTTCAGATGGATCGCGATCGTTATCATGACCCGGATGCCCATCGCTCACTCGGTCGACGTTCCCGGCTGGTCCAACCTCGAGACCGTCTTCGAATCCCTCGGGAGAGTCCTGATCACGCTCGATGCCCAGTTCGAGATCATCCGCGTCAGCCGGAACCTGGACCAGCTCGCCGGGGCCGGCGCTTCGGCCACCGCGATCGGGCAACCGGTCGAGACACTGATCGGCGCCAGGCTCTTCGGCCCGTCCGACACGCTCCGGGAATCTCTCCGTCAGGGGCACCGCGTGGAAGGACGCCGAGGGGTCCTTCTCTGCGGTAGCGAAGACGCCCGCCTCGTCTCGATCACGACCGCCCCCGTCTCCGAGGTCGTCTACAACATGTGCGACCCGAGGGCCAGGTTCATCGTCGTCGTCAGGCCCGCCGAAGAGGACGACGTGATGCTCCAGAGCGCGCACGCCTCTCATGGCCTCGTCTCGAGGTCGCCACAGATGCGCCGGATCATCCACGTGGTCGAGTCGCTCCACCACAGCGACGCGACCGTCCTGATCACCGGGGAGAGCGGCACGGGCAAGGAGGTGATCGCCCGGGCGATCCACGCCCGATCGCCCCACAGCGCCGGTCCGTTCGTCGCCGTCAACTGCGCCGCCTTGCCGGGGGAGCTGCTGGAAACGGAGCTGTTCGGGCACGTCCGGGGCGCCTTCACGGGCGCTGTGAAGGACCGGATCGGCCGGGTCGAGATGGCCGCCGGGGGCACCCTCTTCCTCGACGAGGCCGCCGACATCCCGCTTCCGGTACAGGTGAAGCTCCTGCGGGTCCTCCAGGACCGAGTCTACGAGCGAGTGGGGGAAAGCACCTCCCGGCCGCTGAACGCCCGCGTGATCGCCGCGACCAACGGCGACCTCGCCGCGGCGATCCGTGAAGGCCGGTTGCGCGAGGACCTCTACTACCGGCTCAAGGTCGTCCCGATCCACGTCCCGCCGCTCCGGGAGCGGCCGGAGGACATCGAGACGATCGCCCAGCATCTCCTCGCCCGGATCGGCGGACGGGAGGGCCGGGCTCTCTGGCTCTCCGAGGACACGCTCGACCTGTTTCGCGGCTACCCGTGGCCCGGCAACATCCGGGAGATGGAGAACGTCCTGGAGTATGCCGTGGCTCTCTGCCGCGGTCAGACGATCCACGTGGACGACCTCCCTCCAGAGATTTGCTCCGCCCCGGCCAGCGCGGCTCCGGCTGCGCCGGTTCCGACCGAACCCGGCGAGGCCGCGCCCGGCTCTCCCGAAGCCCGCCTCATCCAGGCGACCCTCGAGCGAAACCTCTGGAACCGATCCAGAGCCGCGAGAGAGCTCGGGATGAGCCGGAGCACCCTCTGGCGCAAGATGCGGGAGATGCGGATCGGGACTACCTGACCGCCAGGGAAGAGTGCTCAGCACCCGCCCTGGACCTTCTTTTCCACCTTGGGCTTCTTCGCTCCGCCCGCCTTGGCGGCCTGGACCTGCTTTAGGATCTCGGTCTTCGCCCCTTCCCGGAATCGCCTCACGTCGCCGTCCCATCGGCTTCCGGTCGAGACGAAGGCGGTGGGGGCGAGGATCGTCCCGTTGAAGGCCGGGATTCCCCCCTCGAGGATGGCGAGGTTCTCGTAACCCAGCTTCTTGAGAAGGAAGTAGGCCGCGCGCTCCTGGCCCTCGCTATCACCCACGATCAGCTTCTTCACGTGCCTTTGCGAGAGGGATGACGCGGCGTCCTTCCCCAGGAGCTCCGGCAGCGAGATGTTGACCGAGCCGGGAAGCGAGAGGACGGAGAAGGCTGCGGCACTCCTCACGTCGACGATCTTCAGGCGCGGCTCGTGGTCGACGATCCGGAAGGCGAGCTCGTCGGGGGTCATCCGGACCACCGGGTTCGCCGGGATCGCAGCCTCCCTCGTGGCTCCTGACAACAGGCGGGTCCGGTAGTCGGGGATGAGGGCCAGGACGACCGCGAGCGCCACGAGGCCGGCTCCGAAAGAGACGTGCGTCCGGACCGGGAAGGTGAGGGAAGGCGCATGGGCCGGGTCCACCAGCTTCTCGACCTTCGCCGCCGCCGCGAAAGCCCCGACGGCCGCCACGACGAGAAGAACGATGAAGAGCCCTTGCGAGATCCCGAGCGACGAGAAGACCTTGACCGGCCCGAGCGACGTGGAGTCGTTGAAGTGCTTCAGGAGCGGGTAGGCCTCGCCGAAGGCGAAGACCCCCACGACGCCGCCGAGGACGAAGAAGATCGCGTCGATCTTCCCGATCGCCGCCGCGCAGATGCTGGTCCCGGGGCAGTAGCCTCCGAGGATGAAGCCGAGTCCCATGATGATTCCGCCGACAGCGGCCGGGGCGAGCCACGTCGGGTTCACGAAGATCGCATCCGTGTCGAGCCACCCCGCCGAGCCGAGGATCAGGACGCCGGCCATCGCCGTGAGGGCCGCGGTGAAGAAGACGCGCAGGACGGTGAAGTCGTATCCGTAGAAGAGGCCGGCGAGCCGCCGGGACGACGAGAAGCCCGCCTGCTCGAGGACGAAGCCGAAACCGACCCCGAGGACGAGCGCGACGACCAGGTTGAGCTGGTCGGAGATCAGGTCCGGTGCGAAAGGCGCCATGGCGTCACTTCCCCTGCTTCTGGGCGATCCAGAGCCCGCGAGCCAGATACGCGAACAGGTACCCGGACCCGAAGATCGCCATCATCGTGACGAACCCGGCGGTCGAGAGGACCGCCATGCCGCTGAGGGCCGCGCCGCTCGTGCAACCCCGCGCGAGCTGCGCGCCGATCCCGAAGAGGGCGCCCCCGAGAATCGCGAAGAGCCACCGGGTCTTCGTGGCGACCCGGGGCCCGGCCTCGGTCGTCCAGCGGAGGCGGTCGGAGACCAGGCCGGAGGCGAAGGCCCCGATCAGGACGCCGGCCACCTCGAAGACGAGCCAGCCCTTGAGCGGGCTCTCCTTCCCCGCACCGACGTACTGACTGTAGAAGGGCGAGCGGGCCGCGTGCGCCGGGGCGACGGCGTCGACGGCTGCCACCACCACGTTCTTCACCGCGCCGCTGGCCCCCAGGCCGCGCCCGGTGACGAAAATCGTCGCGAGGAGGACGAGGCCGAGGAGGAACCCGGCCAGGTAGGGGTTCATCACCTTGTTGTTCATTCGTTCCCTTTCACGAGGACGAGCACGGGCGTTCCGGCGGCGGGAGGCGTCGCGTGGACCGGTTCGTCTCTTTCCAGGTCCTCCCATCCGGTCAGCATCGCCTTGAGGTTCGCGGTGACGGTGTGCCCGGTCGTCATCAGATAGAGGTGCGCGATGAGGAAGGCCAGGAGGAGAAAGGCGCCCGCCGTGTGGACGAGCGCGATCAGCTCGAGCCCCCCGACGTTCAGCCCGACGACCTCGTGCCGGGCCGGATAGCGGTAGAACATGTAGAGCAGGCCGGAGACCGCGACCACGGGGATCACGAGGAGCTTCAGCCCGGCGTACGTCAGCTTCTGGAGCGGGTTGAGCTTGCTGAGGACCGTCTTCTTCGTCGGGTGCGGGGCGTTCCGGAAGATCCCGAAGAGGTAATAGTCGGCCTGGGCCCGCAGGTTCTTCCAGGTCGGGACGTACTGGCGCCACTCTCCCGTCGTCGCGTGCCAGAAGATGGCGAAGACGATCAGGACGAGGAACCCCTTCGCCGCCAGGCCGTGGACCCGCACCGCCTGCTCGAAGCCGAAGAAGCGAATCGACCCGTGGATCTCGAAGCCGGTGACCGCGAGCAGCGCGATCAGGGCTGCCTGGCTCCAGTGCCAGAAGCGCTCGAACGCCTTGTAGACGTACTGCCTGTTCATCTCACTCTCCTCCGTTCCGGTGTCCGGCCATGAACCGGGCTCCCCCGTGGACCACGACGCCGAGAAGGGTCAGGCCGAGCAGGCCCTGGCCGATCCCGTCCAGCCACCCCTTGCGGTCCCGGCCCGGCATGTAGAAGCCCTTCAGCGCCGCGAGCCGTCCCTTTTCCCTCGTGTGGCACTCGTTGCACCGGACGGTCTCCGCCTTCGGCGACACCATGTGGTTGAGGGGCCAGCTCATCTCCGTGCTCGCGAATCCGTAGCTTCCGCTGTAAGGGAGGTCGATCTCGTGCATCCCCGCGATCGCCGCCTTGTTCCAGTCGAATTCGCCCCAGAAGCCGCCGTCACCCGGTGTGGACGAGTAGAGCTTCGGCTGGATGACGTACGAGTACTTCGTGTCGTAGATCTGGCGGCCACGGTGGACCTTGACCGGGATGATCTTGGAGTCGGGGTCGTCGTAGGCCCCGTGCAGCTCGTTCATCCTGAGGGGCACCGACGGGTCGAACTTCTCCCCGACGAGGTAGTGCGAGGCAGTGCCGTTGAACCAGGCGTATTCCGGCTGGACGTTCGTGCCCCAGACGAACGAACCCTTGATCGACATGTAGACGTCCGTCCCCTTTGCGTCCTTTTCCTCGTATGGCTTTCCGTCCCTGAGCTTCCCCGCGGTCGACCAGTCCCAGACGAGCTTGGTCGGGTTGACCTTGGCGTACCTGGGGATGTGACAGGCCTGACAGGCCACCTTGTAGCCGTGGTCGTTCAGGACGTCGTCTGCGTGGGGCATTCCCGAGTGGCACGTCTCGCACTCCACGCGGTTCCGGTTCATGGAGGAGATCGAGTAGGCCTTGCCGAGGATCTGGTGCTTCTCGGCGGTGTGGCAGTCGACGCACTGCAGGTCCACGCCGTCCGAGCCCATGTGGACGTCCACCTCGCGGGAGGGGTCGAACTGGGCCTTCTCGAGGTCCCCGTGCTTGACGTTGTTCCCACCGCCGCCGAAGAAGTGGCAGGTCCCGCAGTTGGTCCGGGTCGGCTTCCCCACGTGCTGGGCGACGTTCGCGAGGTCGATGCCGGAGTCGGGCATCCCCGCCCCGCCCGATTTCTTCACGTAGGTCGAGGTTCCGTCGTGGCAGGCGAGACAGTCGACGTTCAGCGGATCCTTGAAGTCGAAGTTCGCGTCCCCCCAGCCGTACCCGATGTGGCACTTGTTGCAGCTGGCCTCGCTCCCGGAGATCCCGATACAGAAGTTGTTCAGGACGTTCTTCTTCCCGACCGGGCGAATCCCCTTCCCCTCGACGTACTCGCTCCGCTCCCAGTTCCAGTGGGTCGAGGCCATCACCTCGACCTGCCTCCCGTTGTGGCAGGAGATGCAGGCCGCGGTCACGTCCTGGGGCCGCTTGAACGGCGCCTTCAGCTGGGCGAACTTGGAGTGGTCCACCGACGGCTTCGCCTTCTTGGCGAGGTGCTGCTTCAGCTCCTCGAGCGGCGTCAGCTCTCGTCCCGGACGCCGCAACGCGACGAAGACCATGCCCCCAAGGGCCCCGATCAAGAGCAGCGAGAACAGTATGCGTTTCATGACTCCATCCCCTCGAATCGCCTCGGTCAGTTCGATCCTCGAGCGACGGGCCTAGGTCCCCTGCCCGGCGCCCGCCAGGGGCTCTCCCCTTCCTAGACGACGCAACCCTCCCATTTCAAGAACGGGGCCAGCCGCGGATCAGCAGGAACAGCGAGGCCGCGGCCACCCGACGTCCGATCCGGCCGCCAGAGTGTCGCGACAGAGTGTCGCGAACAGAACGCTTCGCTCTTCTCCGAGGCCCCTGCAGCGGCGAACCGGCCTCGCGAAGAGCCCTCGGCTCGGGAACCGAGCCCGGCGGCCTAATGCCCCCCGCAGGTGCCTCCGTGCGAATGGCTCCCATGGCCTGCGCAGGCCGACTCCGCGCCCAGCAGCGTTTTCTCCCCGGATACGAGCGAGGCCAGACAGGCCCTAACCGTCGGGCCGGTCCCGCGAATCACCTGGATCCCGGCGGCCTGGAGCCGCTGGAGGGCCCCACCGCCAATCCCGCCGACGACGCAGGCGTCCACGGTCCGGTCCCGGAACGCGTCGAGGGGGCGGCAAGCCCCGTGCTCGTGAGCCTCCGAGGCGCGGGGCACGAACTCTGCTCCGCCAGTTTCGGTGTCGATGAAGAGGAAGCCGGGCGCGGAGCCGAAATGTCCCGAGAGCGGGCTGTCGAGACCTGCATCACTGGTGACGGGGAAGCAAATGTTCATGGATCGATTCTCCCATTCGGGCGCTCCGGTTCACCGGGTGCCCCTGGCAGCCTGCTTGCAAGAAGCGGTCCGGACCCCTGTCTTTCTCGTCGGGTACTCGTCTCGAAAACGGAACTGACCCGCTCTTCGCCGGAGCGCCGGGCCACCCTTGGTAATAAGATTCCACCGAATATGGAGGGTTGATCATGCGTAAAGGAATCGTCGTCCTTGCCCTGGCGCTGCTCGCCGCCACCGTTCCCCTCTTTGCCGCGCCCAATCCGGCGGTCGTCAGCCCGGCCTGGCTCGCGGAGAAGCTCGCCGCCCCGGGGAGCATCGCCATCCTCGACGCCCGTCCGTCCTTGAAGGCCTATCTCGAGGGCCACATTCCGGGAGCCCAGCCGCTCGTGGTCGAAAACCTCCGTTCTTCGTCCGGCGGGGTCGCGGCGACGCTCTATCCGTGGGACACGTTGCATCTCGCCATTCACCGGCTCGGCCTGGGACCCCAGACTCCCGTCGTCGTTTACGCCGAGGAGAGCGACGTCGACGCGACCTACGTGGCCGTCATCCTCAGGATCTGTGGTCTTTCCGACGTCTCGATCCTCGACGGCGGATTCGAGCGGTGGGAGGCGGAAAAGCGGCCGGTGACGAAGGAGCGGAAGCTCGTCCCGGTCTCGACGGACAAGCTGGTGCCCGATAGCAAGGCGCTCATCCCGATGAGCGAGGTCCTCGCGGCGGTGGAGAAGAAGAGCGCTCTCCTGATCGACCTCCGGCCACCCGCTCTGTACGCGGCCGGACACATCCCCGGAGCCAAGAGCCGGTTCTGGATGAAGGACGTCGTTCCGGTCGGCCAGCCTAACGCGGGCTCGTTCCGGAACGAAGCCGAGATCAAGGCGGAGCTCGAGGCTCTCGGCGCGACGAAGGAGACCCCGATCATCGTCTATTGCACCACCGGACATCAGGCGTCCGAGGGTTTCTACACCTTGAAATACCGGTTCAATCACCCGAACGTCAGGATCTACAACGGCTCGTGGCTCGAATGGTCGATCACCCCCGGAACGCCGAAGGAGAAGGACCCGGCGCCGGCGACGCCGCCGCCTCCCCCGGCGAAATAGGCGACGGCCCCAGTTCCTGACGGCCTGAAGAGCCGGCACATTCCGGACGGCGGCCCAGCAACGCCGCCGTCCGGTCGCTTTGAAAGAGATCACTCGTGTAAGGAGAAGCCGATGACTAGACACGTTGCGTCCGCCATCGCCCTGGTCGTGGTCCTGCTGCTCGGGACTGCCGCGGCTTTCGCCGCCGCGCCGCCGACCAACGGCAAGGTCGTCGCCGTCGAGGCTGGCGTCGTCAAGATCGCGATCGAGGGCGAGAAGCCTGCCTGGGTCAAGAAGGAGGCGCCGGTGAAGTTCAAGGACGGCGTCGGAAAGATCCTGGAAATTTCAGCCGAGGGGACAACGCCCGTCGTCATCACGGTCAAGACCAAGAAGGCCGCCTCGATGAAGGCGGGAGAAGCCATCACCTTCGAGAAGGGGAAACCGATGGCGGGCTGCTAGAGACCGAATAGTCTCTGTAATCGTCGGCCGTGGGCCCCCGGGCCGCCGGTCTCCCCCCGTGATCAGGGGAGGCCGGCTCCGGGGCCTGCGCCGGACCGGCGGTTCCCCTTGAGCGGCAGCGAGGTCGTCACGATGAAGAGCGACATCACCCGGAGGCGTTTTCTAGAGACCGCCGCCACCCTGGGCGCCGGAGCCGTCGCGATGCCGGCGGCGGCCGGTCCAAAGACCCAGCAGCCTGGATGGCGCGGCTCCGCACGGGTGGAAAAGATCGCCACGACCTGCGAGCTGTGCTTCTGGCGGTGCGGCGTCCTGGCCTCCGTGGCGGACGGCAAGGTGGTCCGGGTCGAGGGGAACCCGGAGCATCCCCAGAACCTGGGCCGCCTCTGCGCCCGGGGAAACGCCGGGACGGGCCTTCTCTACGACCCGGATCGGCTGAAGACTCCCCTGCTGCGGGACGGCCCGCGCGGCGAAGGGCGCTTCCGGCCCGTCGGCTGGAACGAGGCCCTCGATTTCCTGGCCGAGAAGCTCGTGAAGCTCCGGAAGGAGCACGGCCCGGAGAGCGTCGCCTTCTTCCCCCACGGGAACGGGGCCCGTTTCTTCAGCACGCTCATGCGCGCGTACGGCACGCCGAACAGCGCCGAGCCTTCCTTCGCCCAGTGCCGAGGGCCGAGAGAGGTCGGCTACAACCTCACCTTCGGCCAGCCGCTCGGGTCGCCCGAGCCGGTCGACCTGGAGGAGGCCCGCGTCGTCGTCCTGATCGGAAGCCACCTGGGCGAGAACGTCTTCACCTCCCAGATCACCGCCTTCGCAACGGGACTCTCGCGCGGGGCGAAGCTGATCGCGGTCGACCCCCGCTTCTCGACCGCCGCGTCGAAGGCCGACTGGTGGCTGCCGATCCGGCCGGGAACCGACATCGCGCTCCTGCTCGCCTGGATGAACGTCCTGATCTCCGAGAACCTGTACGACAAGGGTTACATCGATTCGTACGCCGCCGGGTTCGACCAGCTGGCGACGCACGTCCGGGAGTTCACGCCGGAGTGGGCCGAGCCGATCACCGAGATCCCCTCGGCGAAGATCCGGGAGACGGCGCGGGCCATGGGCGCGGCGAAGCCGGCGGTGGCCATTCACCCCGGCAGGCACGTCACCTGGTACGGCGACGACACCCAGCGCGCCCGGGCAATGGCGATCCTCACGGCCCTCCTGGGTAGCTGGGGACGGAAGGGCGGCATCTTCCTGCCCACCCCGATCGACCGCGGGAGCTTCGACCTGCCGGATTTCCCCGAGCCGAAGCGGGGCCGGGCCGACGGCGCCGGGACCCGCTTCCCGCTGGCTCCCGAGGAGCTGGGGGTCACCAACGGCCTGATCGACGCCACCCTGTCGGGGGACCCCTACCCGCTCAAGGCCTGGATCGTCTACGGACAGAACATGCTCGAGAGCATCCCGCAGCCGGCCCGGACGGTCGAGGCGATCGGGAAGCTGGACCTGATGGTCGTCGTCGACGTCCTGCCCGTCGACCAGATCCGGTACGCGGACCTGGTGCTCCCGGAAGCGACGTACCTCGAGCGCTACGACCCGCCGACGATCGTGGAGTCCGCCAAGCGACCGTTCATCGCGGTCCGCTCTCCGGCCTGCGAGCCGCTCTTCGAGTCCAAGCCAGGGTGGTGGATCGCCCGGGAGATGGCGAAGCGGCTCGACCTGCTGGCGTACTTCCCGTGGGAGACGCCCGAGCAGCATCTCGAGAAGATCCTGGCCCCCACCGGGATCAACGCGAAGCAGCTCCTGAACTGCGGCGCCGTCTCCTTCCCGGGCAAGCCGTACCTCGAGGACCGCTCCCCGGACGAGCGCTCCTTCGGCACGGCGAGCGGGAAGATCGAGCTCTACTCGCAGGAGCTCGCCGACCATCACGCGGACCCGATGCCCCGGTACACGGCGCCCTCCCTTCCGCCGAAGGGATTCCTGCGGCTGATCTACGGACGAGCCCCCGTCCACTCCTTCGCCCGGAGCCAGAACAACGAGGCCCTCTCCGCTCTGATGAACGAGAACGAGGTGTGGCTGCACACGAGCTCCGCGCTCGCGACCGGCGTGAAGGACGGCGAGCGGGTCGTCCTGGAGAACGGCGACGGCGTGCGGAGCAGTCCGGTCCGGGTCCGGGTGACGGAGGGGATCCGGAACGACTGCGCCTACATGGTTCACGGCTTCGGCCAGCAGTCCAAAGCCCTGCGGCGAGCCCACGGACGGGGCGCTTCCGACAATTCGCTGATGAGCCGCGTGAGCGTGGACCCGCTCACGGGCGGGACCGGGATGCGCGTCAACTTCGTGCGCCCCGTCCGGGCCTGAAGGGAGAAGCCCAGTGGCCAGATACGCCATGGTGACGGACCTGAGAAAGTGCGTGGCCTGTCACGCCTGCACCGTCGCCTGCAGTGCCGAGTGGAGCGTCCCGGCGGGGCACGCGCGGACTCACGTGAGGACGACACCGCTCGCCGGCTCGTTTCCGGACCTGAAGTCGAGCCCCCACGTCGGCCAGTGCAACCAGTGCGACCGCCCGCCCTGCGTCGAGCCGTGCCTTTCCGGGGCGACGTATCAGGATGCGGCCGGAATCGTCCGGGTGGACGGCGACCTCTGCATCGGCTGCGGCTTCTGCGTCGACGCCTGTCCCTACGAGGCGCGCTTCATCAGCCCGCTCTCCAGAAAAGTCGACAAGTGCGATTTCTGCCGACCGCGCATCGAGCGGGGAGAAGAGCCCGCGTGCGTGACGACTTGCACGGCCCACGCAAAATACTTCGGGGATCTCGAGGACCGGAGCGGCGAGGTGCACCGGATGGTCTTCCACGAGGGAGGCCGGCGGATGGAGACGAAGACCGTCGCCGTCGGCCCGAACGTCTTCTATCTCGGCCGGCCGGAGCACCTCGACCTCGTCCTGACGAGCTTCCCACCCCGGCCCCCGCGGCTCCTCACCGCGGGCAAGGCCCTGCAGAAGCTCGCGTGGCCGCTGGTGGTCGGGGCGGTGGGCGTGAGCCTCCTCGGCCAGGCGGTCGCGTTCTTCAACCAGCTCCACAAGGGGGAGGACGACTTTGAGGAGTAGCGTCGTACCGCTCGTACCGATGCCGCTCTCCCCGGAGCAGGCCGAGGAGATGCTCCAGCGGCGGATCAAGAAGCACCACGTGGCCATCATCCTGTTGCACTGGTTCAACGCGACGACCTGGATCCTCGAGCTTTCGACCGGAGCCGCCCTCATCTCTTCCCGGCTCTTCAAGGTCGCCCCGGACTGGTACATCGCGATGTTCAACGGTCTGTTCGGGACGAGGGCCAACCTGCTCCAGTTCCACATCGCCCTCGGCATGACCTGGATCATCGTCTTCCTCCCCTACGGGCTCTTCGGCTTCCGCACGTACCTCCGCGGCGAGATGCTGAACCTGACCGACCGGGACGACGTGCGCTGGCTGATCGTCCGCACGCTCCGGATCCTCGGGAAGACGGACGAGCCGCTCCCTCCCCAGGGGATCTACAACGCCGGGCAAAAGGCCTTTTCGATGGTGGTCTGGCTGATGACGCCGGTGGTGATGGTCACAGGGGCCATCATGGCGTTCCGGCTCGTCTCCCCGGTATTGGTCGGCTGGGCCGTCGTCCTCCACTTCTTCTCGGTGGGGATGATCGTGGCCGGACTGGTCGTGCACGTCTACATGGGAGCGGTCTTCCCGGAAGAGAAACCCGCTTTCTTCTCGATGATCACCGGGACCGTCAACGAGCTCTTCGCCTACAACCATCACTTCAAGTGGTGGAGGGAAATGAAGCTGGCTGAGCAGGCCTGGGAACGCAAGCGCCGGCCGAAGGACGAGGCGGTGATCGCCGATGTTCCGCCGGGCTCGCAGGACACCTCTTCGGAGCCCCCGGGCTGACCTACCATCGCCGGGTGAGAGGTCCCCTCGCCCTCGTCCTGGTCCTCTCGGGCGTGCTCGCCGGCTGCAGGCGAACTGCGGCGGAAGGGGAAGGCTGCCTCGGCTGCCACCGGAACCTGGAACTCGCCTCCCGGGCGCACGATGGCTGCGTTTCGTGCCACGGGGGAGATCCCACCGCCACCGAGAGAGTGGCGGCGCACCGTGGAATGTTCGGGACCAACGAGCCGTCGAGCCGCGACCGCTGGGAGCTGGGCTGCGGCACCTGCCATCGTGACCAGGTGGGCCGGATGACCAGCAGCCAGATGTTCACGAACGCCGGGATGATCGCGCAGATCCAGGCGACCTGGGAGGGCGAGCGACCAGGCGTCGTGTTCGGCGCCCGAGAAGACAACCTGTTTCGCCCCGACGGTTTCGGGATGGCGATGGCGTCCGTCTCGGGCCTCGACGACCTCTCCGGAGAGCTCTACCGGAAGTTCTGCTCCCGCTGTCACCTCGCCATGGCGGACGTCGACCCGGCCTCCGGTCACCCGGCCGGGTGCGCCGCCTGTCACTTCCCTTACGGCGAGGAGGCTACGTACCGTGGCGGGGACAAGGCCGTGAGGGGAAAGGGCCCCCACAGCGCCACCCACACTCTCCAGGGACTCCCTCCGATGGCGGCGTGCGAGCGGTGCCACAACCGGAGCGGACGGACGGCGCTGACCTATCAGGGGCTCATGGACGGGAACAACTCCCTCGTTCCCACCCGGGGAGGCCTTCCCGGGCCGGTCGCCGGGAGCGAGGAGCGGTCGTTCACCCACATCGCCGCCGACGTTCACTTCGAGGCGGGGATGGAGTGCATCGACTGCCACACCTCACGCGAGGTGATGGGAGACGGGTACGCCCAGGCCGGCATGGAAGGGCAGCTCGAGATCCGCTGCGAGGATTGCCACGGCGACGGCACCCGGCAGCCGCAATTCACCGAGGCGACACGGGAGAGCGACGCTCCCGTCCGGGAGTCGCGACAGTACGCCCGGCCGATGCCGCCGGGAAGCCGCATGGCGCTGACGGGAAAGGGGCGCCCCTACACGAACGTATTCGAGAGCGGGGGCCGGGTGACGCTCGCGACGAAGCGGAACGGCAAGCTCCTGAGGAGCCCGGTCGTCACGGGGAGCCCGGCCCACACGATCGCCGGCCACGGGCGGCTGCGGTGCGCCGCCTGTCATTCCCGCGCCGTGCCACAGTGCTTCGGGTGCCACACCAGCTACGACAAGCGGGCCGCGAGCTGGGACGTGATCAGGGACGAGGACACCCCGGGAGAGTTCGCCGAGACGGAGGACGTTCGTACCCTCTACCCGTTTCCGCTGGCCGTCGACGGCAGTGGCGGCATCTCGCCGATGACGCCCGGCTGCCAGACGTTCGTGACGGTGATCGAGGCGAACGGGCGACGCTCGAAGGACGAATCGGTGGCCCGTTACCGGGGCAGGCCGCAGCTCCGTTTCGCTCCGTTCTACTCCCACAACACCGGCCGCAAGGCCGTCGGGTGTGAGGAGTGCCACGGCGACCCGGCCTTTCTCGGGTTCGGCCAGCACGTCCTGGAGAACGGCTCCGTCCGCAGCACGCTCCTGTGCGAACGAAATCCGAAGAAGGCGCTCGACGGGTTCCTGTCGATGGAAGGCGGCCGGGTCGTCTCACACGCCGCGATCGCCCGGACCGGGGCGCGCCCCCTCGGGCACGAGGAGGTGCTCGGCGCCCTGGCGGTCAATCTCTGCCTCGTCTGCCACGAAAGGGCCGACGACCCCATCTACCGAAAGAAGCTGGACCATGCCGCGCTGGACGACGCCCTGCATCGCCGCCTGCTGGCTGCTCGCCCGTAGCGCGATCGCGGGCCCCGCTCCGGCGGGGGCCGGCTCGGGCTCGGGGACCGCTTGCGTGCGGTGCCACGAGACCGCTCGAGGGGTGCTGTCCGGCCCCATGGCCACTCGCGAGGGCGAACGGCGGTTCGCCCTGCAGGCCTTCGGGGCCGGGGGGGACCGCTTCTTCGCCGAGTCGTGTGCCGGGTGCCACGTCACGGGCTGCGCGGACTGCCACGGGGACGACCCGCACCGGGCCGGGCGTCCGGGGAACGAGGCGTGCCTTCGCTGCCATCGCGGCTACTCGGTCGGCTGGGAGTACGAGGGCCGGGCGCCCCGCGAGGACCACGCGCGCTACAGGCGCGGAGCGACGGACCACGGAGAGCCGTTCCTGAGGATGCTCCCGGACGTCCACTTCGAGCGCGGGATTGCCTGCGCAGGCTGCCACACGATGAGTTCCCTGCAGGAGGGGAAGCGCGTCGGCAAGAGCTGCCGGGAATGCCATTCGCCGTCCGCGTCCAGCCCGGAACATGCCATCGCGGGGCACCTGGAGAAGATGACCTGCGCCGCCTGTCACGCCGCGTGGGCCGCCCAGGAGTATGGAACGTTCCTGGTACGGCCCGGGACCGAGGAGCAGAAGGAGGCGTTCTCGCCCCTTCCCGCGTGGGGGCCCTGGCGCAAGAGCGCCCACCTGAAGCGGCAGGACTCCCCTCCTCTCGGCCTTGACCAGAAGGGCCTCGTGTCGCCCGTTCGCCCCTTCTTCACGCTTCTGGCCACCGACCCGAAGGCCGGCTGGGAGAACCGCCTGCTGGCGGCGGAGTGGCGGGCTGTCTCGCCGCACACCATTCGCCGCGGAACGGTCGCTTGCGGTGGCTGCCACGACAACCGGCGGCGCTTCCTGCTCGAGAAGGACGCCGAGCGCCTCTACCGGCTCGAGAGGGACGGCCTGCCGCTCCGGTCATACTGGAGCCGCGATGGGCAGACCCTGGTCAACGGCTCGTTCTTTCCGGTCGAACGCTTCGACCGGATGAACGCGAGGACTCCCGAGTACAAGCGCCGCGTCGTCAGCAGATGGCAGCACCTCCTCGATCTCGCCGCTCCGCGCTGGAAGCGATAGGCCTTTTCGCCCTCGGGGCGACGGGTCTCTGGCGCTTCCTCACCCCGCGCCAGGGGGTGGGGAAGGGTCTCGGCTCGGAGGGTGTCCGGCTCACCGAGGAGGAAATCCCAGCGGACGGCGCCCTGGTCCTTCCCCAGTTCGGCTTCGCCGTGGTCCGCGAGGGGACGGAGCTGATCGCGCTCGACCTCGCCTGCACGCACCTCGGCTGTACCGTGACGGCCAACGAGAGCGGTTTCGCCTGCCCGTGCCACGGCAGCCGGTTCAGCAGCTCGGGAGCGGTGCTCTCCGGCCCCGCGGCGCGTCCCCTTCGCCGGCTGGCCATCGAGCGGGAGGGAGACGGCCTGCGCGTGGCGCGGGGCCCGGAGTCCAGCGGCAAGGGCCCTTGCGCGGGGTGCGCGCCGCCGTCTCCGGGCGGCGTCCCGGGCCCAGCGTGAATGCATGCTGAAGGATCTGACGAGGCACCTCTTCCCGCGGCTGGTCCTGAAGGAGAACCTCCGGATCAGCTACACCCTATGCCTCGGAGGCCTCGCCTTCACTTGCTTGCTGGTACTGGCGGGAACCGGACTCCTCCTTCTCTTCTACTACAGCCCGTCACCGCTCGAGGCCCACGCCTCGATCCAGTTCCTCGAACGGGCGGTCTGGGGCGGCCGGTACCTCAGAAGCCTGCATCGCCTCGCCTCGCACGGTCTGCTGATCCTGGTCGGGTTGCATACGGTCCGGGTGGTCCTGACCGGGGCCTTCCAGCGCCCCGCGAGGCTCAACTGGTTGGTCGGCTGTTTCTTGCTCTTCCTCTCGGTCTTCGGGGCCTACACCGGGTACCTCCTGCCGATGGACCAGCTCGCCTACTGGTCCACCCAGACGGGGATGGAGCTGCTTCGGACGCTCCCGCTCGGGGACGCGGCGCGGTCGCTCCTGGTCCCGGACGGGGTGGCCGGTCCGCTCTCCCTCCTCCGGTTCTTCGCGCTTCACGTCGCGATCGTCCCCCTCGCTCTCCTGGGCCTCGCGATGCTCCACTTCTTCGTCATCCGGCGGCAGAAGGGGCTCCTGCCATACCTGTGAGCCGCTACGTTTCGACCTCCCCGCACTTCTTCCGGCCCGTGAGGCGCGCCTTCTGGGCCGGCCTTGCAGTCCTGTTGGTGATGGCGGCGCTGATCCCCGCGCCGCTCGAGATCGCCGCGGACCCGGCGCACCCGCCGAACCCGGCGAAGTCGGCCTGGTTCCTGCTCTGGATCCAGGAGCTGGTGAGCTACGACACGCTGGCCCTCTACTTCGCTCTCGCCCTCGCCGGCCTGCTGGTTTTCCTGCCCTGGCTCCCCCTGAGGACGGCGGAAAGCGCTGCATGGTTCCAGCGAGGCCACCGGCCGCTCGGCGTGTTCGTTCTCCTCGTCTGCCTCGGCCTCCTCGCCTTGACCGTGACAGGCCTCTTCTTCCGGGGGATTGATTGGCGCCTCGTCTCGCCCTTCTGATCGCGGTGCCTCTGGTACTCGCGGGGGGCTGCGTTCGGTCCCCCGCTGCGGGGCACGCCGCGAACGGCTGCCTGGCCTGCCACGTGCCCCGGCATCCCGCCCGGGGATCCTGCGCATCCTGTCACCGCGGCGACCCGGCCTCCGAGCGCAAGGAGCTGGCCCACCACCGCCTGCTCACGGGGAGGGCCGCGGAGCATCGTTCACCCGATTCCCAGGCCGTGGAGGAAGGGCGGAAGAACGTCGAACGCCTCGCCTGCCGGAGGTGCCACACCATCGACGGCACCGGCAACCGCCTCGCCACCGACCTCGACCGTGTCGCCTGGATGCGGGACCAGGCCGGCCTCGTCTGGTCGATCGGCGATCCGGTCGTGAACATGCCCAGGTTCGGCCTGGACGGGCGCAAGACGGAGGCGATGGTGGCCTACCTCCTGCACTCCGCCGCCCGGGAGTCCTCGGTGGCTACCTACCGGATCAGATTCTCGAAACGCGGAGCCGTCAGAGGCACCGCTTTCGAGGTGAATTGCGGCGGCTGTCACCGGTCGATCACCGGCGCGGGTCCGTCAGGAAGAGGATCGTCCGGCCCGAATCTCTCGGGGCTCTTCACCCCCTTCTATCCGGCCGGCGCGCCCGGCCACCCTCCCTGGAACGCCTCGAGCCTGGAGCGCTGGCTGAAGAACCCTCGCACGCTTCGGCCCAGCACCACCATGCGCCCCGTCCCTCTCGACGCCGACGCCTTCGAGCGCGTCGTCGGGGAGATCGGGGGAACCTCGATCTCGGCGGGGCTGCCGGAGCCGGGGGATGGAAAACCGCGCGGTAACATGTGACGGTGGTCCCGTTCTCACAGCCGTTTCCCGGCTTCTCGGCGCTCGCGGGCCGCTCGCGCCCCACCGTGGGACTTGGGCTGGCGATAGGCTTGGCGGCCGTCGGCCTCGTGGTCGTCGCGATCGACTTGACTCGGCCCTCCCCTTCCCGTGCCGAGGCCGAGAGCCTCACCCGGACCCTCGGCCTGACGGACCTGGCGCTGGTCACCGAAGCCCGCTATCTGCGCCACGTCAGCCTAGCGGACCTCCATTCGGCTTTTCAGGACCATCCGGTCGCCCTGGAGCACTTTCCGGCCGGGGCGCTGATCGCGCCGCCGGCACACCTCCGTCCCGCGCCGGCCCAGCCTCCGCAAACCGTGGACCATGCGCGCCTGGATTAACCGCCAGTCGCTGCTGATCGACTACACGCTGTCCTCGCTCGGCCGCCACGGTGGACGGAACCTCGGGCTGTTTGCCGTCTATGCCGGCATCGTCTTCGTTCTCGCCTCCACGATGCTCTTCACTCATGCCATTCGCCGGGAGGCGAAGGCGCTCCTGGCGCACAGCCCGGAGGTGCTCTTGCTGAAGCTGAAGGCTGGCCGGCACGCGTACCTGACTCGGGCGGACCTCGACGGCCTCGGCCGGCTCCGCGGGGTGAGCAAGGTCGAGGGCCGGCGCTGGGGGTATTTCTTCGACTCGCTCGCCGGGGCCAACTACACGTTGATGGCCCCGTCCGCCGGGTCCCCGGACCGCGGCCGCATCGACGTGGGCGACGGCGTCGCCCGCACCCGTGGACTTGCAGCGGGCGATACGCTTTCGCTGCGCAGCGCGGCGGGCGGGCTCCACGCGTTCACGGTCGGCCGGGTCTTCTCGGCCGAGAGCAGCCTCATCGCCGCCGACCTGGTCCTGATGAACCCCTCCGACTGGGAGGCGTTCTTCCAGCTCCCCGACGACGTTTTCACCGACGCTGCCCTGAGCGTCGTCAACCCGCTCGAGGTGAAGAACGTCGCACGCAAGATCAGCGACCGCCTTCCCGAGGCCCGGGTGATCCTGCGCGAGGAAGTGCTGCGGACCTACGATTCTCTGTTCGACTGGCGCGAGGGGGTGCTGCTCGCCCTCGCCAGCATGGCGGCAGCGGCATTCGGGATCCTCGCCTGGAGCAAGGCCTCGGGCCTCTCCGCGGACGAGCGGCGGGAGATCGGGATCCTGAAAGCCATCGGCTGGGACACCCGTGACGTCTTGACGATGAAGCTCTGGGAGGGGGCTCTGATCTCGGGCGGCGCTTTCGCGGTCGGGTTCCTGGTCGCCTGGGCGCACGTCTTCCATTTCGAAGCGGCCCTGATCGCACCGGTGCTGAAGGGCTGGTCGGTGCTCTACCCCCGGTTCATCCTGACTCCGTCCATCGATGCGGCGTCGCTCCTGACGCTCGGGCTCCTCACGATCCTCCCGTACACGCTCGCGACCCTCGTCCCCGCCTGGCGAGCCGCAGCCACCGACCCGGACCAGGTGATGCGGGGGACGGAGTGAGCGCGATGATCGAGCTGGCCGGCGTCACCAAGGTGTTCCACGAGGGGCGCCACAACGCCCTCGTGGCCCTCGACGGGATCGACCTGACGATCCCGGAGGGGCGCATCACGGTGCTCCAGGGCCCGTCCGGATCAGGCAAGACGACGCTTCTCACGGTCATCGCCTGCCTCTCCCGGCCGACCGCCGGGCGGGTCCGCGTGGCGGGCGAGGTGGTCTCGAACCTGCCGGAGGCGTTCCTGGCCGACGTCCGGCGGCGCACCTTCGGCGTGGTCTTCCAGCAATTCCACCTCGTCGCCGGGCTCTCCGCCCGGACCAACGTGATGCTGCCGGCCTACCCGACGGGCCGGTCCCACGCCGACATCGCCGGCCGGGCCGGCGGGCTGCTGGACCGGCTCGGCCTCGCCCGTCTCGCGGAAGAACGGGTCGAAGGTCTCTCCGGGGGAGAGCAGCAGAGGGTGGCCATCGCCCGCGCGCTGATCAACGACCCGCGGGTCGTCGTTGCGGACGAGCCGACCGCCAACCTCGACTCGGCGCTCTCGGCGGACTTCCTCGGAATCCTCGCGGGGCTGCGCGACGAGGGCCGGACCGTGATCATGTCGAGCCACGACCCCCGGGTCTGCCAGGCGTCGGTGGTGGATCGGGTCGTCCACCTGCTCGATGGGAAGCTGGCGGCGTGATCTTCCAGAAGTCGATCCTCGCCCTCCTCCTCGCCTCCTCCGCCGCCATGCTGGGCGCCCTGGCCGCCGGACCGTACGCCCTGGCAGTCTGGCGCCACTGGGACCTCGAGTCGGGGAGCGCCCGCCAGGTACGGCTGGAGAGGCGAGCGTCGCTGGTTTCGACGGGCATGGCTCTGCTGCTGGCGGTGCAGTCACTGACGCTGCTCCTGTTCGTCTTCAATGCCGACCGGATGGCGAGCCAGTTCGTCGGTGCGATGTGCGCGGTGGGGACCTTGCAGGTCGACAGCTTCGGCTTTCCGGCCCTCCTGGCCCAGATCGCGGCATTTCTGGGAAGCAGCGTCTGGCTGACGATGAACGCCGTGGACGGCGGGTGCCGGGACTACCCCCTCACCCGGGCCAAGAGCGCTCTCCTCCTCGCGCTCATCCCGGTCCTGGCGCTCTCCTTCGGCCTCGAGCTCGCCTACTTCCTGGGCCTGAAGGCCGACGTGATCACCTCGTGTTGCGGCGGCCTCTTCGGGGACCAGGCTCCGGGGGTCAGCGGCGACCTGGCCGCCTGGCCGCCAGGGCCGGCAATGGCGGCCATGTTCGCCGCCCTGTCGGCCGCAGCTCTCGTCGCGGCCCGGGTGGCCTGGCGCGGGCGAGGCGGTCTCGCTTTGGGGATCTCGGGAATCCTCGCCTTCGCGATGTCGCTGGCCGGCGTCGTCGCCTTCCTCTCGCTTTACGTCTACGAGGATCCCCGTCACCACTGCCCGTTCTGCCTGCTGAAGCCAGACTACGGCTACCGGGGATACGCGTTCTACGTCCCTCTCTTCGCGGCCACGGCCGCTTCGCTCGGCGCGGTGGCCCTCGCGCCCTACGTGGGACGGAAGCTGGACCCGGCGCTGGCCGGCCGGGCCCGCGGGGCTTCCCGTGTGCTGGCGAGCGTAGCTCTCGCCGGCTTCCTCCTGATCATCGTCCTGATGGCGTGGCAGATCGCGTCGTCGGGCCTGACGCTCCTCCAGCATGACTAGGCGAGCTGTCCTCCCCCTGGCGCTGCTTCTCAGCCTGTCGGGCTTCGGAGGCACGAAGGAGCCGGTCATGGCGGGAGACGCGGCGCCCCCGTTTGCGCTGCCGACGCTCGCCGGCCGAACGCCCCGGTTCCCCAAGGACTTCGCCGGTCGCGCCGTCGTGCTCCGCTTCTGGGCAGGCTGGTGCCGGTTCTGCGAGCAGGAGATGAAAGAGATCGACCCGGTGGCGGCCCGCCTCGCCACGGAGGGCGTCTCGGTGCTCGCGGTGAACGTCGGGCAGGATCGGGCGGCGGTCCAGGCGTTCGTCGACCGCGTGGCGTTCCGCTATCCGGCCCTTCTCGACGAGGCGGCGACTACGGCCAGGGCCTACGGCGTCAAGGGGCTGCCGACGACCTTCTTCATCCTGCCGAACGGACGGGTCCGGACCCGGCTCATCGGAGAGGCGGATGCGGCCACCTTCGAGCGGCTGGCCCGGGGGCTGATCCCGGCCTCCGGAGGCCCCCGATGACCCTCTGGCTCGCGGCGCTGGCGGGCCTCCTCGGGAGCGGCCACTGCGTCGGCATGTGCGGCGCGCTCGTCTCGAGTTGCTTCCTGAGGCTGGGCCCGGGGGCTCGGCGGCCCGCCGCCCACGCCGCGTACCACGCCGCGCGGCTGGGGGTCTACGTGACCGTCGGGGCGCTGGCCGGCGGCCTCGGAGAGGCGCTCACCCAGAGCGGGCGCTTCGGCCTGTTGCAGGGGGTGCTCCAGATCGCCGCGGGATTGGTCGTCATCGTGATGGGGCTGGACATCCTCGGCTGGCTTCCGTTCCAGGTGGCGTTCGGGTTCGCCCCCGTTTCGTGGGCGACGGCGCTCCTCCGCCGAGCACTCTCCCTGGCTCCCGTCCTCGCCACGGCTTCGGCGGATCCGGCCCCGCTCTCCTCGGAGGCGGACGGGCCCTCCTCTCCTTCCCGGACCGGCGTGCCCTGGCGCCCGGCGTTCCTGGCCGGCCTGGCGAACGGGCTGATGCCCTGTGCGCTGACGCTGTCGATCGCAGTCCAGGCAGCGACCTCGCGGAGCGCCGCCTCGGGGGCGCTCCTGATGGCGGCATTCGGCGCCGGAACGCTGCCGTCGATGGTCGCCGTCGGACTCCTCTTCGCCCACCTCACGCATGCGGCGCGCGCGGCGCTCCTGAAGGCGGCAGCAGCGCTGATCATTCTCATGGGCGTCATGCAGATCTGGCAGGGCGTCACCTACACCCGGGTGATGGGGAAGCTGGTACTCTGATGATCGAGATCGGAAGGAGAAAGGCCATGAAACGCCGTGATGTCGTCAAGGTTCTGCTCGCCTCCGCGGGGGCCGTTCCCCTGGCACTGGCCGCGGCTACGGGATCGGCTCCCGGATCGGCGGCAGGCAAGTGCGATGGGGACGGAACGCCTGCCCAGTTCGTTCCGAAGAACGCCCCGGACGGCAAGCCGCAGGAGAACGACCTATCCAAGTTCCCCAGGTGCCCCTACTGCGGGATGGACCGCAAGCAGCTCCACCACTCCCGCCTGTTGATCCACTACGCGAACGGCGTGCCCGACGGGGTTTGCTCGCTTCACTGCGCCGCGATCAGCCTCTCCATCAACATCGATGCCGAGCCGAAGAGCGTGTGGGTGGGCGACAACGCCTCGGAGGCCGAGACCAAGCCCCTGGTGGAGGCCGACAAGGCGAGCTTCCTGATCGGCGGCAGCGCCCCGGGAGTGATGTCGGCTCGCAGCAAGGTGGCTTACGGGAGTGAGGCGGCCGCGAAGGCGGCTCAGGCCGCGCAGGGAGGCGAGATCGGTGGATTCGAACAGGCCCTCCTGGCCGCCTACACCGACATGTCGAAGGACGTGGCCCGCATCCGGAAGAACCGCGAGGAACGGCGGTCCCGGATGAAAGCCGGGCCGAAGGGCTAGTGGATTCCGTCGGAAGGCGGTCCTTCCTGCTGGCCGGCGCCGGCCTGGTGTTGTCGCGAGTCGCGCGAGGGGCGGACGGAGCGCCTCCGATACCGGGTCCGCGCGACCTCTGCCCCGTCTGCGGGATGCTCGTCGCGAAGTACCCGAACTGGGTGGCGATCGTGGAGCACGAGGGCGGGCGGGCGCGCTTCTTCGACGGCGCCAAGGACCTGTTCAAGTACCTCTTCGACGTCCCGAAGTACGGAGGGAGCGGCAAGTCGGCGGGGGTAGTCCGCCGGTGGGTGACGGAGTTCTATGGCCTGACCAGGATCGAGGCCAGGAAGGCTCTATTTGTCGTCGGGTCGGACGTCCTGGGGCCGATGGGGAACGAACTGGTGCCGCTGGCCTCGCGCGAGGAGGCCGAGGAGTTTCTCGCAGACCACAAGGGCCGGCGAATCCTGACGTTCGCCGAGGTCAGCCGGGACCTTGTGGAGAAGTTGGACGCCGGGCGATTCGAGTAGGAGCGAAGACTCACCAGGGTGAGCCGTAGAGCCCCTTCACGAGGATCCAGGCCGAGAGCCCGACCAGTAAACCCCCGCTCACGAGCCTCACCAGCAGCGGACGGGAGCGCAGGAAGACTGTCTTCTCCCGGAACGCCTGGGAGGCGTATCCGGCGATGAGCATGGGAAGGCCGAAGCCGAGGCTGTAGAACCCGAGCAGGGCCATTCCTTCGCCCAGGTGGGCCCTGGCTGCGACGATTCCGAGGATCGCGCTCAGGAAGGGGCCGACGCACGGGATCCAGACGAGCCCGAGCGACGCCCCGAGCACTGCACCCGACCAGAGCCCCTTCTTACGTTCCGTCGAAATTCCGACCTGCAGGCGCTTGAACGGGTTGACGTCGGCCAGAACCAGGAGGCCGATGATCCCGATGAGGATGGCGACCGGCTTCTCCAGCCTTACCAGGAGCGGCCCGATGACGGCGCCGAAGAGGGATGAGAGGGCCCCCATGAGGACGAAGGTGGACATCAGGCCGGTCACGATCGCCAGGGGCCTGAAACGGTGCTCTCCCGGCTGGCCGGCCATCACGATGGGCAGGACGGGAAGGACGCAGGGCGAGAGCGTGCTGGCGAAGCCCGCTCCAATGGCGAAAACGGCGTTGGCCAGGCTGAACCCGGCGATGGAATCCATTCCGGGACTCTCGGCTCAGCGGCCCGGCTTGGTGGGGATACCCGAGAGGATGGTCTCGGCGGGCTGGATGCCGGGCGAGTAGCGGTGAATCTCCTTGCCGTCGGGGCCCACCAGCAGCAGGTTGGGGAGCGAGCGGATGCCGTACTGGTAGAAGACGTCCCGGTCGGCCGAGACGTCGGTCCGGACGTAGCGGAGCGTCGCGAGCGACTCCCACTTCGCGCGGCTCTCCTTCAGGATCTCGTCCTGCGTCTGGCATGGCCGGCCCGCGGGGTTCATGAAGAAGATGAGGGTGGGCTTGGGGGCGGACGTGGCTTCCGCCTTCGCAGGTACCGGTGTCGCCTTGGGTCTTGTTCCGGTCTCCGCGGCCGTCATCGACAGGGAAAGGGCCGCCATCGCGACCAGAGCCAGAGTGGAGCCAGAGAAGGGTGTCCGTCGGAAATGCATGTGCTCTATCTCCTTGGCCGAAGCAGCGTGAAGCCTCGAGATGCCATAACCATATAAGCATATCATAGAACTAGAGTCACTCGCTCTCCGTGTCCCGAACCCTGCCACGGGCGCTGCCTGCAAGCGGAGCGATCGTTACCGGTGAGCGATGCTCGGCCAAGAAGCGGAGAACCCATGGCTCGGACCGTGCCAGGCTCATGGAATGGCGCCGAACGCGGCAAGAGCAGCGCCGAGGGCGAGGACGAAGGCCGGGTGCCACCTGAACCGGAGGAGCAATCCCAGGGCAGCTGCCGCGAGGAGCAGCGCGCGCCAGCTCGGAATGGCGGGAGCCCACAGGAGAACGGCGGCGGAGGCAATGAGACCGACGACGGCGGGGCTGACTCCCGACATGAAGTCGGCGAATCGCTCGGAATTGCGGAAGCGCTCGTAGCCCATGCACAAGACGGTCATCAGGACCAGAGCGGGTGTCAGGAGCGCTCCGGTCGCCAGGAGAGCACCGGGAACGCCCGCGAGCTTGTATCCGACGAACGTCGCCAGGACCGCGATCGGTCCCGGGGTGAGGTTGCTGATGGCGACACCGTCCAGGAATTCGGCGGGGCTGAGCCACTGGAGGTCGTGGACCAGGTGATGGCTCAGGATCGCCACGAGAACGAACCCGCCCCCGAAGAACACGAGGCCGAACTTGAAGAACGTGATGACGAGGGGGACGAGGCCGAGGGCGGGAACCTGTGTCGATGCGCCCGCCACCACGGGGACCACGCCGAGCAACGGAGGGAGACCACTCCCCGCCGGCTTTTCGGACGGCGGGCCGGGGGAACGCGGCGCGCTCGGTTTCCTGGGCCCAAGGAGTATGCGGGGACCGAAGAAGAGGCCGGCGCTGCCCGCGGCGAGGAGAGTGAGCGCGGGATTGACCTTGGCCAGGCTGGCCACGAGAGCAGCGATGCCGAGGACCCACGCCGGCCAGGTTGTGAGGACTCGCTGACTGGCCGAGAGCGCGGCGGAGAGGATGAGCGCGATGACGACGGGGCCGAGGCCCGCGAGCACGCCTGCCAGCGCCGGGAGCGAGTGAAATCGGAAGTAAAGGAACGAGAGGAGGATCACCAGGCTCACGGAGGGCAAGAGGAAGCAGAACGCGGCGAGAAAGGCGCCGCGAAGGCCGTGCCGCCGGTAGCCGATGAAGAAAGCGGCGTTGAGCGCGAATGGCCCCAGGAGCTGCCCGAGGGCGACGCCGTGGAGGAACTCGTCGGGTTCGACGAGACGGCGCCGCCGCACGAGCTCTCGCTCCATCAGGGCGATGACCGCCATCCCGCCGCCGAATCCGATGGCGCCCAGCTTGAGGAACAGGGCGGCCATCTTCGGGAGAGGAAGGTCCGCCTCGAGGGCCGATGACTCTCTCGAGGGAGGGCTGGAATCCTCGTCCGTCGAACACGCGTCCTCCGTCCGGCCCCTCGCGGGGAGGTCATCGCGGGCCGGCGGAGAGTCACCAGCGGTGACCGGACCCGCCTTCGCAGGCTCCACGGATCGGCTTCCTTGACGATGCATAACCAGATGATTATATTCTGATACGAGGTGGGATCGTGAAACTATCAGCAGGCGAACTGGAGCGGCGGAAGCAGGTCAACGAGCGGCGGCGGGCGGCATTCGCTGTCCTCGGACACGACGGGGGACGGGCCGCCGCCCTCGTCCTCGACGGCGTCGGCCCTCTCGAAGGACCGGTCCTCGACCTCGGATCGGGGATGGGGGTCATGGCCCGCGAGCTCGCGCGCCGCGGTCTCGCGGTGGAGAGCGTCGACGTGAGCGCGGAGGACCTGGAGGTCGCCGCCTCCTTGACCGAAGGGACGGGCCTCGAGTCGCGGGTGCGTTTCACTCCGGCGGACGGGGCGGCCCTTCCGTTTCCAGACGGCGCCTTCGCGTCGGCCGTCTCGTTCAACGTCCTTCATCACCTGACGGACGGGGCGTCCGTCCTCCGCGAGGTGGTCCGGGTTCTGCGGCCGGGAGGGGTTCTCGTGCTCGTCGACTTCTCGAGAGAAGGGTTCGAGTTCGCCGGGCGCGTCCTGGCGGAAGAGGGGGGAGTGCACCCGGAGGGTCCGGTGACTCTCGACTGGGCGCGCGGCTTCCTGGGGGGAATCGGCCTCACCGAGACGGGAGCTGCGGAAGTCCATCACGAGCGGTTCACGACCTTCCGCACTCCGGTGGACGCGGCTCACGAATCGGTGCCGCCGACGTTCAGATCCCTGGATCGGGCCGGGCTCTTCACCGCCCTCGACGTGTTCGCGAAGAACTGGCTGGCCCACGACGGGAGCTGGTTCCTGGCCGTCGAGGAACGGTCCGGAATGGATGCCGCGATGGAGCTGGACGCCGCCGCGTGGCGTCTGTTCGCGGCTGCGGAGGCGCGCCGGATCATGGAGGCGTACGCGATCCCGAAGAACGGCGGTCTCGATTCCCTCGCCCGTGCTCTCTCCTTCCGTGCCTACAGCTTCGTGAATCCGAGCCGGATCGAACGGAACGGGAACGTCCTGCGATTCTTCATGACCTCGTGCCGCGTCCAGGAGACCCGGCGGCGCAAGGGCCTTCCCGACTTCCCGTGCCGGCCCGTCGGACAGGTGGAGTTCGAGACCTTCGCCCGCACCGTTGACCACCGCATCGCGACGAAGTGCGTCCACTGCCCTCCGGACGCCGACGCGAACGGGCATTGCGCCTGGGAGTTCACGCTGAAGGGGTAGGGCCCTCCGGGCGGCCCGGCCGCCGGCGCGGCCGGGAAGGGACGGCGCGGGACCGGAAAAGGGGGATGCGGCGAGCGCAGGGACGCTCGCCGCCAGCCATGGTCTTCCCAGGGCGCCCGCCCACCGCGAGATCGCAGTTCACTTCCGGGGGCCGGCTCCCGTGCACGGCCCGTCGGCGATCCCTTCCACGGGGTTCCCCTCGGCGTCGTAGATCACCTTGTGCTCGGCCGGCGTGGCGATGATCTCGTCGTATTCCACCACGGGGATGAACTGCGGGGTGTAGGCGGCGCCGGCCGCCTCGAGGAGGCTCACGAACGAGCGGAGGTGATTGCGGGAGCCCTTGGCCAGGTTCTGGCAGAGAGTGTCGACGTCAGCGTTGTCGGCCGCGGCCAGGAGACCCTCGACGTCGGAGATGTCCAGATCCTCGATGGTGGCTCCCACCGTCAGGGCGGAGACGAGGCTCGCCCGACCGCTCTCGACGAGGCTGACATAGAGGGCCTGCAGGCGGGCGTTCGAGAAGACACCCGGGGCCGCGTCGGCCACCGGGTTGGCGAGGGCGTAACGGTCGAGGAGGAAGGCGACGGCGTCCATGTGCTGCTGCTCGGCGGCGGCGATGTTGGTGAAGGCGCGCTGGCCCCAGGTGGCCGCCATCGCGATGTAGACGTCGCGAGCGAGCTTCTCCTCCTCGATGGTGAAGAGGAGGCCGGCCTTCTCGGCGTCGTTCAGGGGCTGGACGGGCAGCGTGGACATGTACGAGGTGAGGCCGTCGCACGGGGGCGCGGCGGGCTTGCCTTTGGCGGTGGCGGCGAGCGGCGCGGCGAAAGCGAGGGCGGCGGCGAGCGCGAGGATCTTGATGGCGGGGCTTTTCATGGTCTTGTTCCTTCCGGACTCCTTCGTCCGTTCATGGGGTGTGCTTCGATCGGGGTTACGGTCGGATGGGGGAGGAGCGGTCCCGGCTCTCCCGGGGCCGCTCCGGACGGTCTGGTCGGGCGATGGGCGCCGGGCTCAGCCGCGGCCGCCGCGCCGGCCGGACGATCCCCGGCTGCCCGACCCCTGGCTGCCCTGCGGGCCCGTCCCGGTGCAGGTCCCGGACCCGGAGCCGATGCCGGATCCGGCGCCCAGGCCGCCGTTCAGGGAAGGCGCCGTCTTGTTCGACGTGCCGAAGCCGTTGCCGTCCTTGGGACCGACGCCCTGGTTTCCGGTCCCGTCGCCCGGGCCGAGCTTCCGTCCCGACTCCGCCTGGGGGCCCTTGCCGTTCTGGGTGGCCTGCTGGGCGCTGGCGGGAAGGGTGGCGGCGAGGAGGAAGGTCCCCACGATGAGGGCCGCGGTGGTCTTGCTGTTGAAGTTCATTTTGTTCCCCTTTCTTGCTTGCCCGGGTTGCCCTCGCTGGGGCTCCGGGTCACCAGCCTTCATCTCAAGAGTCGTGCCACGGGAAGGCCGTAAAGCCGGTGAATGCGCTGGAGGCCGCATGAACAGAGGCTTTGCTTGCGTTGAAGGGGCGCCGGACCGGAGTTCTCGGGCGCTGCAGTTCTTGCAGGCCGGCAGAAAGAGTCGCGGGGGCTCCGCGTCAGCCGGACCCGGGCTCCGCGTCATCGCGGCCGGGTTCCCCCCACTCCTTCAGCTTGCGGGCGAGGGTCTTTCGCTCGATACCGAGGATCCGGGCCGCGGCCGTCCTGTTCCCGCCCATCGCCGCGAGGACCTCGAGCGCGTGGCGACGCTCGACCTCCGCGAGGCTGGGGAACTCCTCGGCCTTCCCTCGAACGGCCGGGGGGGGTGGACTGGCCAACGGAGGCGTCGCGGCTGGGCTGGACGCCGCCAGGAGGTTCCGTGCGACGCCGGCGTCCCCGAGGGCGCCGGTGTCGATCAGGAGGCGCGTCACGGCGTGCTCGAGCTCTCTCACGTTCCCGGGCCACTCGTGCCCCGCGAAAGCCGAGAGGACGCCCTCGGTTGCGGACGGAGCAGCAGGCAGCCCCAGTTCCTTCGCGGCGTTCCTGCCGAAGTGGTCGACGAGGAGGGGGAGGTCCGAGATCCTCTCCCGGAGCGACGGCAGGCGGATCTCGTATCCGGCGAGCCGGAAGTAGAGATCCTGGCGGAATGCGCCGGTGGACGCGAGCGCGGAGAGGTCCCGGTGGGTCGCCGCCACGACGCGCACGTCGACGCTCTCCCCCCGCTCCGCGCCGACGGGACGGACGGTCTTCTCCTGCAGGAAACGGAGCAGCTTGGTCTGGAAGGCCGCGGAGACGTCGCCGATCTCGTCGAGGAACACCGTTCCGTGCTGGGCCTCGCGGATGGCTCCCCGGCGGTCGCGGTCGGCCCCGGTGAAGGAGCCGCGGACGTGCCCGAAGAGCTCGCTCTCGAGGAGCGTGTCCGGGATCGCCCCGCAGTGGACGGCGACGAACGGCCCGTCCGGATGCCGGCCGAACCTGTGGAGGGCCCGGGCGACGAGCTCCTTGCCGGTCCCTGTCTCGCCAAGGACGAGGACGGCGACCGAGAGGTGCGCGACGCGCGCCACGGCGTTGTAGACCTCGACCATCGCTGGGTGAGAGCCGACGATGAGGCTCTCCGGCCCGTCGGGACCGGCGGCCACCGCCTTTGGACGGGGTGCGAGGGCCCGCTGGACGCGGGCGACGAGAACGGTGACGTCGAACGGCTTGGCGAGGTAGCCCGCGGCACCGAGCCGGGCGGCGACCGTCGCGGTTTCGACGGTTCCCCTCGCCGTCATCAGGAACACCTGCGGAGGGTTCTTCCCTTCCCTCAGGCGCGAGAGGAGGGACAGCCCGTCCTCGCCGGGCATGTAGATGTCGCTGAGGACGAGGTCGACGGGGCCGAGCGAGAGCTGCGCGATCGCCTCCGCGACGCTGGCCGCGCTCCGGACGGCGTGGCCGGCCTTCTCCAGGGCGAGGGCCGCCATCTCGCGAACGGCTCGGTCGTCGTCAACGACGAGAATCGAGGCCAAGGCCAGACTCCTTCCCCGGTCGGGCCCCGTCGAGGAGGGGGAGGGCGATCTCGAAGACGCTGCCCGATCCTTCCCCGCCCCGCACCGAGACGCGGCCGCGATGCCAAGCTACCACCTCGTGGACGAGCGAGAGCCCCAGCCCCAGGCCGTCAGTGCCGGTCGCGCCGCTGCCCCGCACGAAACGCCCGAAGACCTGCTCCCGCTCCGCCTCGGGAATTCCCGGTCCCTCGTCGGCGACGGCGACGAAGGCCTCGTTGCCCCGCCGCCCGGTCGTGACCAGGACGCTGGCGCCGGGCGGCGAGAACTTCAGCGCGTTCCCGATCAGGTTGTCGATCGCGCGCGACAGCGAGGGCTCGTCCCCCAGGACGAGGATCTCTTCGCCGGCACTGCCCCAACGCACACGCCCTGCGGATGCTGTCCCGAGCGCAAGGGCTCGCTTCCCCGCGAGGGCGCCCAGATCCACGGGTCCGGCCGTCCGGTCGAAGTCCCGGAGGCGCAGGCGCTCGGCGGCGTTGAGCGATTCGATCATGCCGCCGAGTCGCTCCGTCTCCTCTCCGACCATCGCCGTCACGCGCTGTCGTTCCTCCGGGGTCAGGTCGAGGCCGGAGAGGAGCTGGGTCAGGCCGCGAACGGCGGTGAGGGGGGTCTTCATGTCGTGGACGGCGACGCGGCGCGCCTCTCGCTCCTCCTCCCGCGCGGCGGCAGACAGGGAGGCCGCCTTCTCGTCCCGCCGGACCGCGAGGGCTTCCACCCAGAGGGTCGAGGCGAGACCCGCGATCGAGAGCGTCGCGAGGGGCAGCTCGATTCCTGCCGCGAGGAGCGGAATGCCGAGGACGGCCGGCAGGATCGCGAGCGCCGCAAGCGAAGATCGGCGACGCTTGCGTCCGGCTCTTCCGACGGCGAGCGCGAGGGCGGCCAGGGCCGCGCTGCAGGTGGCGGAGACGAGGGGTGGGGCGGGCTGGAGGAGCCCGTGGCGGAGGATGCAGGCCGTGGCGGCCGCGTGGACGAGGACGCCCGGCTCGGGCGTTCCGGGCGGTCCCCCGGGAGTGACGTACCGGTCTCCGAGGCCGGCCGCGGTGATGCCGAGGAGGACGACACGGTCCCGGAGCGCGGAGCCGGCCTGCCCGGCGAGCGCGGCGGCCGCACCGACGACCGTTACGTCTCCGGGCCGGCACCGGAAGTCGGGGACCAGGACTCGCCCGACCGGAACCGGGCGCCGCCAGCCTTCCGAGAGGCCCGCTGCGGCGAGGGAGAGCGCCGTCCGCGAGACACCCCTCCGCTGCTTGGTCGAGCTCAGCCTGCGCACGACGCCGTCGTGGTCGACGTCGAAGGAGGTCTCGGCGATCCCCGCGGCGGCCCGCAGCGGCGCGGCCGGTTCGACCCAGCCCGCCTTCGCGTCCAGGGCCACGGCGAGGATCGACGGGAGGCGGCGCAGACTCGCCGCCAGGGTTTCGTCGTCAGCGGCCGGTTCCGCGAGGAGGACGTCCACGGCCAGGCCTCGGCTCCCGCCGAGTCGTACCGCGTCGACGAGCTCGGCCAACCGCGCCCTGGGCCAGGGCCACGGTCCCACGACGTCGAGGGCGTCCTCGTCGATGGCGACCACGGCCACTCCCGCCGGAGAGCGCGAGGGGAGGAAGCGCAGGAAGGCGTCCCGGACCGGGAGGTCGATGGAGGCCGGCAGACCGGAGGCCAGGGAAAGCGCCACGCCGATGAAAACGGCAGAGACGGCGGCCACCGCGAGGGCGGGCGGGCGAGGAACGCGGCTCTCGGGCATGGAGGATCGATATTGTCCTCTGCGTTTCACCGCTCCGCCGGGCAAGAGTGGCCCGGGAGTTGCGTCGATCAAACCGGAGGTCTCGACGTGATGAGAATGCGGCGCGTCGCCCCTTACGTCTTCGTCGTGCTCGCGATCGCTGCCGTCGCGCTCGCCGAACAGCCGGCTGGGCTGCCGGTCGTGTACCGATTCGACGAGGTGAAGAGCAAGGTGATGCGCCTCCCCGGGGCTGATCCGAAATCCGAGGAAGTCAAGGCAAAGGCCGGAGACGCCGCAGCAGCCGGCGACACGGTCCGGACCGGCTTCTGGGGCCGGGCGATCCTCTCGGTCCCGGACCGGGCCTGCCGATTCGAGGTCTTCTCGTCCACCAGGGTCCGGCTCGCCGGCGGCGAGCCCGGCGTGATCCTGTTCCTCGAATCCGGGAGGCTCGAGGCCTTCTTCGACAAGTTCACGGGGGCGGCCGAGGAGCGACGTGTCGCCGCGCCGGGTGCGCTCCTCGTCGTCCGGGGAACGCGGTACGGAGTCGAGACGGGAGCTGGAGAACAGTCCACTCTGGCAGTGTTCGAGGGGACGGTGGAAGTGCTCCCCACGGCGCCGGGCGCTCGTCGTCTGCTCGTGGGACCCGGCGAGTACGGCGTCTTCGGGCCGAAGATCTCGCCTCGAAAGGGAGCCATAGCCCCGGGCGCGGATGAGAGATCGTGGCGGAGCCGGGGCACCGCCGCGCTGGAAGGCTCTTCCGGGCTGCAGCAGGGGCAGGGCCCCCAGACTCCGCTCGGAACCGGCTCGCAAGGCCGCGGTGGCCCGTCCGCGTCTCGCGGCGGACACTGACACCCATCCCCGTCGGCTCGTCAGGTCCGGCCCCGGCCAGTTCGTTGTGTGGGCATCGCGAGCAATACGCCGTCGTCCGGGCGTTCGGGCAAACGCATTCGCGGGCCCTGTTCCACCTGCAACCCCCACTTCCATTGCAGTCGCATTGCAGGTCCGACTGCAAAACCTGCAGCTGGATCGTGAAGACCCGCAGGAAATGGGCTTCGGGGACCTGGCACGAGGGATGCGATGCAGCAGATGAAGCCGGTGAGACCACCGGACCGAAGAAAGCAAAAGGAGAACTCCATGAAACCTCGCTCGCTCATCGCGCCGGTCGCACTCCTCCTCGTCTCCGCGTTCGCCCTCTCGGCCAGCGCCGCTCCGGCCTCGAACGGACCCGCCGTCAAGAAACAGGCCCCGGCCGCCAGCACCCAGGGCAAGGGCAACGGCCCCGGCGATGGCAGCGGTCCCTACCAGCCCGGCGACGGGACCGGCTACGGCGCGAAGAAGGGCATCGGCGACGGCACCTGCATCCCGCTCGGCGACCAGATCCGCCGGATGTTCGGGAAGAAGTAACCCTGCCGAATCGATGCGAGGCGGGGTCTCGATCGTCGAGACCTCGCCTCTTCAGAGGAGAAGGAACATGAAGAGAGCCGTCGTCGTCGCCCTCGCGGTCAACGTGGTCGCCGCCCTCGCCCTTCCGCTCGTCGCGGCCGGCGGTCCGCCCCCGGGACGCGGCGCCGGGATGGGGGCTGGCCGGGGAGCCGGGGTCGCCGCCTATCTCGCGACGCTTCCGATGCAGTCGGTCGATTCGAAGGAGAAGGCCGGGCTGGCCTGGGTCCGGGAGGAAGAGAAGCTCGCCCGGGACGTGTATGCCGAGCTCGGACGCACCTGGAACGTCCGCATCTTCTCGAACATCGCTGCCGCCGAGCAGCAGCACATGGACGTGGTGAAGCTGCTCCTGGAGCGTTACTCCCTTCCCGACCCGGTCGGGCAGAACGCGGCCGGCGTCTTTGCCGACGCCAGGCTGAAGACCCTCTACGATGGTCTGGTCGCCAGGGGAAAGACCTCGCTCGTCGACGCCATGAAGGTCGGGGCGGAGATCGAGGATCTCGATCTCTCGGACGTCGAACGGGAGCGGGCAGGCACGGACAACCAGGACATCGGCGCCATCTATCAGAATCTCGCGAAGGGCTCCCGGAATCATCTCCGGGCTTTCGTCCGGAACCTCCAGGCGAGCAGCGCCTCGTATACCCCGACGCACATCACCCAGGCCGAATTCGACGCGATCGTCGCCGGATCGAACGAACGTGGCTGCCGCGACGCATCCGGAAATCCGGCCGCCGCCGGCGCATCCTGCAACGGCAGCGGCAACGGGAACGGGAACTGCAATGGCAGCGGCAACGGTAATTGCAACGGGGGCGGCCGCGGCCGTTGCCGCGGGTAGACGTTACGATCCATCGATGCGGCTGTCCGGAACGCCCGTCCGTCTCGTCGTCCTCCCTGCAGGGATCCTGGCGGTGGCTCTCGTGGCCACCGCCTTTCTCGCGTCCAGCTCGCTCTCCCAGCGCGACGCCGCAGTGCGTGAGGGAATCCTGGTCCGGGCCGGCCACGACGTCGAGACAAGGCTTCGGGAAGTCACTCCGGCGGACGCCCCAGCCGTCCTGCAGGCCTTCCTGGGCGAGAACGCCGAGACGATCGAGGGGATCGAGGTTGCCGGGCCCGACGGCCCGATCGCCTCGGCCGGCACGGCCCGGCCAGGGGCCTTCGAGATGCCCGCGGCCCTCGGGCGGGAGTGGCGATCCCTGGTCGTTCCCGGCGGTGGACGCGGGCGCGGCCAGGGCGGGCCGGGAATGGCACCGTTCCGGCTCCGACTCTCCCCGTCTCCGTGGCTCGGGCAGGAAGGGGTGCTGTCGATGGTGGTGGCGGGAGGCGGGCTCGTCGCGGGCCTGGCCCTGGTCGGGCTCTCGCTCTTCGCGGCGCGGGGGCTCGAACAGCGGCAGCGGCTGCTGACGGCCGAGGCCGAGCGGCGTCGCCTCGCCGCCGTCTCGCTGGCCGGCGCCGGGCTGGCTCATCGGGTCCGGAACCCGCTCGCGGTGATCAAGGGGACCGCCCAGCTCCTCGAGGAGAAGCTCTCCGGACAGGAACGCGAGCGCGCGACCCGGATCGTGGCGTCCAGCGAGAGGATAGAGTCGCTCCTCTCCCGGCTCCTCGACTTCGCAAGACCCACCGAGGCCGAGCCGGAGGAGCTCGACCTGGCCGACCTCGCGCGCCAGGTGGCCTCGCGGACGGTCCCTCCGGCCAGCGTGGCCGCCGCCGGACCCGTCTGGGCCTTCGTCGACCGCGATCAGGCCGAGAGCATCCTCGAAGAGCTCCTCGCGAACGCCCGCGCTTTCGATCCCGGGGGCCCGATCGAGGTCACCGTGTGCGCCGAGAGGGGGACGGCCCTCCTGGAGGTCCTCGACCGGGGGCCGGGTCCGGGTGTCGATGCCGGACGGGCGTTCGACCCCTACGTGACGTCGCGCCCCGACGGGACCGGCCTGGGCCTGGCGATCGTGAGGGCCCTGGCCGAGACCAACGGCGGCTCGACGTCTCTGGCAGCGCGCAGCGGCGGCGGCACGGTCGCGTCGTTCCGGGTCCCTTCCGGGGGAAACTAGGGCGTGGCTCGAATCCTCGTCGTCGATGACGAAGCCCCGTTCCGGACCCTGATCCGGGAGATCCTCGAGGAAGCCGGCCACGCCGTGGTCGAAGCGCGCGACGGCGCGGAGGCGCTCGCCTTCCTCGAACGTTCCCCGGTCGACGTCGTCCTGACGGACCGCCGGATGCCGAAGATGGACGGGATCGAGCTGCTGCGGCGCCTCCGGACGAGGCCCAGGCCGCCGAAGATCGTCGTCCTGACCGCCTTCGGCACGATCCCGGAGGCGGTGGAGGCGGTTCACCTCGGCGCCTCTGACTACATCACCAAGCCCCTTCCCTCGCCAGGGGCCCTCGTCGACCTTGTGGCAAGCCTCCTGCCGCGGGAGGAGGACGGCCACGAGTTCGTCTCGGCCGACCCCAAGACCGCAGAGGTGTTGACCGTCGTCGATCGGGTCGCCCCCCGCGACGTCTCCGTCCTGGTCACCGGGGAGTCGGGAACCGGGAAGGAGCTGATCGCGAGGAGGCTCCACGCACGGTCAAGTCGCGCCTCGGGACCGTTCGTGGCTGTGAATGCCGCCGCCCTCCCCGATTCGCTGGCCGAGAGCGAGCTGTTCGGGATCGACAGGGGTGCCTACACCGGGGCCGACCAGCCGCGCGCGGGGCGTTTCGAGGAGGCATCGGGCGGCACCCTTTTCCTCGACGAGGTGGGGGAGCTCTCGCTCGCGATCCAGGCGAAGCTCCTACGGACGCTCGAAGAGCGGACGGTTCGCAGGCTCGGAGGCACCCGCGATCTCCCGGTCGATGTCCGGCTGGTCGCGGCCACGAATCGCGACCTGGAGGCCGAGGGAGCGAACGGGAAGTTCCGGACCGATCTCTATTTCCGGCTCGCCGTGGTCGGGATCCACCTGCCGCCTCTCCGCGAACGTCCCGCCGACATCCCGGCCTTGGCGCGCCACCTCGTCGGGATCCTGTCGGCGCGGCACGGAGTAAATCCCGCGCCGCTTTCGGCGGGAGCGCTGGACTCCCTGGCAGCGTGGAACTGGCCGGGCAACGTCCGGGAGCTGCGGAACGTCCTGGAGCGGGCGATCGTGATCCGGGGAAACGAGCCCCTCCGGCCCGAGGACTTCGTGCTCGGCTCCGGGCGCCCTTCGGCGGCCCCTCTCCACCGCGAGCAGCGCGAGCGGGAGGCGGTCCTGGAGGCCCTCCGGCTGAGCGGCGGCAGGCGCGACGAGGCCGCGAAGCACCTGGGGATCTCGGTCCGGACGCTTTACTACCGGCTCAAGCAGTGGGGGGTCGGCTGAGCCGTCCGGCGAGCGCCTCGAGGTGCGTCTCGTCGGTTCCACAACATCCTCCGAGCACCCTCAAGCCGAACTCGTCCCGGAGTGCGCCCATCGCGGACGAGAAGCTCTCCGGGCCTTCCGTGTCGAGGTCGGCCCTCCCGTCGAGCTCCTCGGGGCTGAGACGTGACGTGTTCGCCTGAATGCCGGCCAGCCTCAGACGGGTGGATCCGGCGGTCTGCGGAGTGGAGAGGGCCCGGCGCAGAAGGTCCGGGTGGACACAATTCACGAGGAATGCAGCTGGCGGGGGGGACGCCGCCCGGTCGATCACGTCGATCGCCGCGTCCAGGGGCGTTCCGTCCAGCAGTCGGCCGGTCTCCCTCACCAGGAAGCTGATCAAGTAGGGGGGGCCCGCGACCGAGAGGGCCCTCGCCATTCCGATCGCCTCCGGAAGGGCGGGCATCGTCGACGCGAGGAGGAAGTCGACCCCCGCCGCCGCGAGCGCCGCCGACTGCGTCCGGTGAAACGCCTCGGCCTCTCCGGCGGGGAGGCCCTCCTCTGCCCGGTAGGCGTCCCCCCGGCAGCCCAGCAGGCCGCCGACGAAGACGGTCCCGGCGGCGGCGTCCGAGCGGTCCCGCACGCCGGAGAGGAACCGGACGGCCGCTCCGTTCAGGTCGGTCTCCCCGGAAAGGCCCGCGAGCCGCATCCGTTCGGGATTCGCGCGCCACGTGGGAGACAGGAGAAGGAGGGGAAGCCGGTGCCGGGTCGCCACCTCGAGATAGGAGCGGTAGATTCGCTCGAGAACGGCACGGCCTTTCTCGTCGAGGGCGAGCGACGCGTTCGCGAGGTGCGGGTCGAGCGGCACCTCGCCTCCGCGGCGGATCCGCTCGACGACGGCCCCCTCGGTCAGGACCGGGCCGCCCGAATCGAGCGAGCGGAGAAAGCTCAGAGCGTCACGACCTCGATCGAAGGCGGGTCGACCAGGTGCTTCTTCACGGCGCATTGGTCGGCAGCCCGGACGATCGCCGTCCGGTACTTCTCTGGAAATTCGGGCGGCAGCGTCATCGCGATCCGGATCAGGACGATGAGCTTCGTCTCGGGGCTCCGCTCCCACGTCATCGACAGGGAGAGGCCATCGGCCGGTATCTTCCGCTCCTGACAGAAACGGAGCGCGTAGTACCCAGCGCAGGTCCCGATCGACGCGAGGAAGAGGTCAAAGGGTGCTGGGGCCGTTCCTCCTCCACCGTACTTCTCCGGCTGATCGGTCCGGATCGTGGTGCCCTCGAAAGTCGCCTCGACGGCGACGCCGCCGGGGAAGGTGATTGACATGGCACTCGCCATCGGTCGTCCTCCTGCCTAGAGAAGAATTGTCATGCTGAACTGCGAAAATAGCTGGGAGTCCATGCCCGTCGATGTCACGGAAGAACTCCAGCGTCTGGCCCTCTTGGGGCGGTGGGATGAAACACAGTGATTCAAACACTTCTCTTTTGGTTGCAACGCATCGTCTCGCCTGGGCTCCGTCGACAGGCTTTCGAGGGTATGCCCGCGAGGCGGGCAATGACGTCACAGGCGCATCCCTGGAATAGGCGTTCCAGCTCGGTTCGTGGAACCTGGGCGGTCGCCGCGATCCGGCATGCGTCCGGGAAGCGATGTGTTCTGAGGCACTCCTCGCGCGCGAAGGCCAGGATTTGCCAGTGAACGGGAGAGAGGGTAAGCCCGAGCTCGAGGGCCCTCTCCTCGGCCACGTCCGGAGTCCATTCGCAATCCTCCTGGGGACTGTGGGGTGGCAGGGAGAAACGGGGGGGCACGATCCTACTCTAGCGAAAGCCATACCAACGTACGGAGCGAAAACCGCAGGGGCTCCTTGTCAGCGGGGTCGCTTCTTTTCCGGGCCGATGCTCGGAGGGCGGTCGGTCTGGCAAGCGGCGGCTGGAACGGTTCGTGCCTTTCCCTTGCCGAGGCGCCGATCGCGGCTGTCACGGCGCGGGAGGCTCGAGTCCTGCATAAACGCGACATGACGCCCATCCCGTGAGGGGGTGTGGCTGCCGTCAATTCTCAGGGAGGTGGGAACGATTCCATCGCACCGCCCCGGAGACGGTGCTCCGACCGAGAGGTTTCCTGAATCCTTTCCAGCACTGACGGCTCTATCAAAGCGAGAAGGAAGGGAGAAACAGACCATGAACAAGCTGTTCCCGCCGAATGAGCACGCCCTCGATCGTCTCCTCCGGGTATTGGTAGGGGTCGCCATCCTCTCGTTGGCCTTCGTCGGACCGAAGACGGCGTGGGGTTATCTGGGGGCGGTCCCCCTTCTGACCGGGGCGATCGGAAGCTGTCCCCTGTACACTCTTCTCGGACTCTCGACGTGTCCGATGAAGAAAGCCTGAGCGGGGAAGACGACGCGCGGCTGCTCGCCCGCGCCGCGCTGGGCGATGGAAATGCCTTCGAGATCCTCGTTGTCCGGCACCGGGCGGCGGTTTACCGCTACGCGCGGTCCGTCGCCGCAGGTGCCTCCGACGCGGAGGACGTCCTTCAGGAGACCTTCCTTGCCGCATGGCGGGGCGCGGGCGGATTCGAGGGTCGATCCTCAGTCCGGACTTGGCTCCTCGTCATCGCTCGGAATCGAGCCCTTCGCTCGCGGGAACAGTTGGCGGCTCGTCGGGAGGATGGGGGAGCGTCGCTGGTCGAGCTCGGAATCCGGGCCGGCTTCGGGTCGGATGATCCGGAGAGGATCGCCGTGGCGGCCGAACGCAGGAACGCCCTTGACGGGGCACTTGCCTCGCTCGACCGC
The DNA here is from genome assembly GCA_903845115.1 of uncultured Acidobacteriota bacterium. GTDB lineage: Bacteria > Acidobacteriota > Thermoanaerobaculia > UBA5066 > UBA5066 > CAIMWE01. The sequence goes on from CAIMWE010000025.1 coordinate 108,586, forward strand.
GAGGACCGCGAGATCCTCGTCCTCCGTGATATCGAGGCTATTCCGGGGGAAGAGTGCGCGGAAGCTCTCGGGCTCTCGGTGCCGGCGATGAAGAGCCGGCTTCACCGGGCACGTCTCCGCCTCGTCGCCGCGGTCCATTCGACGACGGGCGAAAAGAGCGGCCGATGAGCCAGGAGAGGCCGGGCCAGCGCCTGGTGGGAGACCTCTGGTGCGAAGACGTGCTCGCCGTCCTCTCGGACCTGGTCGACGGCGAGCTGGGCTCCGAGGTCCAAGACAGGGTTCGGGCTCACGTTGCCGGCTGCGACGAATGCAGCCGATTCGGGGAAGAATTTGCGCGCGTGATCCGTGCCCTGCGAGAGGGGCTCGGGCCTGCGGAGGAGCCGGGACCGAATGTGGAAGCTCGGCTTGCCTCGCGTCTGGCATCGGTCCTCGAAAAGAGGAGCGGAAGGTAGGTCCCCGCGCAGGGGCCTTGGACGCCGTCGAATGACAGGACTTCATGGGAAAGGGAGTATCTAGATGAGCAGGCTGGTGATCCTGGGAGCGGGAATCGCGGGACAGACGGCGGCCCTCCACGCGGCGCGAAAGCTGGGGCGGAACCACGAGGTCGTGGTCGTCTCGCCGAACAGCAAGTGGAACTGGATCCCGTCGAACATCTGGGTCGGCGTCGGGGTGATGAAGCCCGAGGACGTCACCTTTCCCCTCAAGCCGGTCTACGACAAGACCGGGATCACGTTCCACCAGGCCAAGGCGGTCAGCCTCCACCCCGAGGGGGACGAGAGCGGCCCGAGGCCCTTCGTGACGGTGGAGTTCACCGAGCCCGGCAGGGCTGGCCAGGTGGAGAAGGTCCCTTACGACTACCTGATCAACGCCACGGGGCCGAAGCTGAACTTCGGGGCGACGAAGGGGCTGGGCCCTGCCGCCAACAGCCACTCGGTCTGCACCTACGATCACGCCGCCCAGGCCTCGAAGGCGCTGGACGAGGTCGTGGCACGGATGAAGAAGGGCGAGAAGCAGACCCTCGTGATCGGGACCGGCCACGGGATGTGCACGTGCCAGGGGGCGGCGTTCGAGTACATCTTCAACGTCGAGTCGGAGCTCCGGCACCGGGGGGTCCGGGACAAGGCGCGGATCGTCTGGCTCTCAAATGAGCACGAGCTGGGCGATTTCGGGATGGGCGGGATGTTCCTCCGCCGGGGCGGGTACGTCACCCACAGCCGGGTCTTCACGGAGTCCCTCTACACCGAGCGGGGCATCGAGTGGATCACGCAGTCCCACGTGAAGGAGGTCGCCCCGGGCGAGATCTTCATGGAGAACCTCGACGGGGAGGAGAGCTCCATCAAGGCCGACTTCTCGATGCTGATCCCGCCGTTCGCCGGCGTCGGGCTGAAAGCCTTCGACCGCGCCGGCGCCGACGTGACCAGTTCCCTCTTCGCGCCGAGCGGCTTCATGTTCGTCGACGCGGACTACTCGAAGAAGCCCTTCGAGGAGTGGAAGCCCTCCGACTGGCCGGAGGTCTACCAGTCGCCGAAGTACCCGAACGTCTTCGCGGTCGGGATCGCCTTCGCGCCCCCCCATCCCATCTCCAAGCCGATGGTCTCGACGAAAGGGACGCCGATCTCGCCGACGCCTCCCAGGACCGGGATGCCGTCCGGGGTGATGGCGCGCGAGGTCGCCCTGAACGTCGTCGACCTGATGACGGGGCGCGAGAAGGAGCCGACCCGGAAGGCATCGATGGCCCGGATGGGGGCGGCCTGCATTGCGTCGGCGGGGGCCGGCGTTCTCCGTGGGACTGCCGTCTCCATGACGCTCTACCCGATCATCCCCAACTTCGAGAAGTACCCCGACACCGGGCGCCAGCTGAAGTACACCTTCGGCGAGATCGGGCTCGCCGGGCACTGGATCAAGCACCTGCTCCATTTCGGGTTCATCTACAAGGCGAAGGCGAATCCCCTCTGGATCGCCATTCCGGAGTAAGAGAGGAACGCCATGCCGGTCCGCACACAGTTCGGCCAGTCCTACTACCCGCCCGTCCCGACCCCCTTCACCCAGAGGATGAGGACGAATCTCCTCTGGCAGCTATTCCGCTTCCTCGTCATCAACGTGAAGATCCTGAGAATGGTGCGAAAGCACTAGGAATCGGCGGCAGCCGACTCCCGACCGCGGCTCAGCCGCCGCGCTGGCCGAAGAGGCGTTCGAGTAGAGACTTCGGCGGCGGGCAGGTGCAACGATTCTGGAGGGGCACGTCTGCGAGGGCCTGTTCGACGTGCTGCCCGCATCCCGCCCAAGTTGGCTTCTTACAGATCGGACACTGAATCTGCTGACACATGAGGGCCGGATTCTCGCACGGCCTGACGGGATCACGCGCCCCCCTCCAGCGAGAGAGGGCTGCGGCTCCATCTTGACCGAGCCTCGGTCGAGTCGAGCCGTTGGTTCTTCGTCCGGAGAGCCGCAATGAAGCGCTGCGGCCGGGAACCGGCACGCCATCCGAGGGGTTCTCCCCGACGGCGAGCTCGGGCCCCTCTGGGAGGAGCCCGGACCATCCGCGTTCGTCCCAGTGCGACGAGTAGAATCGAGGGCGGACCGAGGGCCTCCTCGCCCGTGCGTACCCAGGTTCTCGAGACGCGGGCAGCGAGCCCCATGGGAAGGGAAGCCGAATGATGAGCATCCTGGAACGGGTTCTGGGTCCCGCATCGAAGTCCGACCGGCGCTTGCCTTACACGTACGAGGCGAAGGTCCCGGTCTCGGGAGCCAAAGGGGTGGTCCAGCACTACCTGAACGACACCCTGTGTGGTCTCCTCGAGGCCCTGGACAACGCGGGGATTTCTCCCGACGAGGTGCAGATCGTCGAGGTCCGGCCCGAAGGGGATGCCCCCGTGCTCATCGAGCACTGCACGGGGCCGGGCGGCAAGTGGCTTCGGCGCCCCGAAGCCTGTCGTTCGTTCAAGGCCCACTACGCGGGACACACGGACGAGGGCCGATGCTGCTACGTGGACCGCAGCCGGGAAGCCGCCGGGCCGTTCGTGGAGCTCGAGCCCACGAAGGAGGGCTAGATGAGCGCTCCCGTGAAGATCGGCATCATCATCTGCGACCGATACAAGGGCTGCGCCGGGGGCAAGTGCTTCCGCGCCCTGCGCGAGCGAGAGGGGGCCTTTTCCGCCTACGCGGGCCGCGACGTGGAGCTCGTGGGGTTCACCTCCTGCGGCGGCTGCCCCGGCGGGAACATCGAGTCCGCTCCGGAGGAGATGAAGAAGAACGGCGCCGAGGTCGTCCATCTGGCCACGGGATTCCTCGTCGGATACCCGCCGTGCCCCCACGTCGAGCACTTCAGGAAGATGATCCCCGCGCGATTCGGCCTCGAGGTGGTGATCGGCACGCACCCCGTTCCCCAGAAGTACTACCAGGCGCACTGCGCGCTGGCCAGCTGGACGGCGCCGGAGTGGAAGGACCTGCTCTCGCCGAGCCTGGCCGACGAGGCGACGCGGATCCGGTACAACTGACGGCGGCGGGGCAGGTCGCGTCCGGCGGCTACAGGCAATCGCCGGAGTCCAGACGGCCCTCCTCTCGGGGACGGCCGGCAAGGCCCTCGCGTCGCCGCTCGCCCTCTTCTTCCGGCTCGACCCGCGCTACCGGCCCGGCGCGCCGGCGGCAGGGGCCGGCGCCGCGGGCGGGACCTCGCCCGCGCCCTCGGTCGGCAACGGGATCCCGTTCGCCCGGAACATGCCGAGGAGCCCCGTCCTGTCGACGCACTTGAGGTACGCCTCGCGCGGCTCGACGACCTTCCGTTTCACGAGGTCGAGCAGCGAGTCGTTGAGCAGGATCATCCCCTGGTTCCGCGACGTCTGGAGGACCGACGGTAGCTGGAACGTCTTTCCGTCCCGGATCAGGTTCGCGACGGCGTTGTTGGAGAGGAGGATCTCGAGCGCGGCCACCCGCCCCCCGCCGATCTTCTTGCAGAGCGTCTGGGCGACGACCGCCTTGAGCGAGTCGGCCAGCATCACCCGGATCTGCTGCTGACGGTCCGCCGGGAACTGGTCGACGATCCGGTCCACGGTCGACATCGCCGTGGTCGTGTGCAGCGTGCCGAAGACGAGGTGGCCCGTCTCCGCGGTCTCGATCGCGATCGCGATCGTCTCGAGGTCCCGCATCTCCCCGACGAGGACGATGTCGGGATCCTCCCGGAGGGCGGCGCGGAGGGCGTCCTTGAACCCGCGCGTGTGGGTCCCCACCTCCCGCTGGTTCACGAGGCACTTCCGGTTCTGGTGGACGAACTCGATCGGGTCCTCGATCGTGATGATGTGGTCGGTCCGCGTCTTGTTGATGTGGTCGACGATGGCGGCGAGCGTGGTCGACTTGCCCGAGCCGGTCGGGCCCGTGACGAGGACGAGGCCCTTCGACAGCTCGGCGAGCCTCACGACCGCGTCGGGGAGGTTCAGCTGCTGGGCCGTCAGGATCTCGATCGGGATCTGCCGGAAGACCGAGCCGACGCCGAACCGGTCGCGGAACACGTTCACCCGGAAGCGCGCCACGTCCGGGATCTCGTAGGCGAAGTCGGTATCGTTTCGCTCCACGAATTCGGAGCGGTTCCTCTCCGGCATGGCGCCGCGGAGGAGCCGCTCGATCTCGTCGGAGTGGAGAAGGGGGATGTCCTCCTGGGGCCGCATGTCGCCGTGAATCCGGAAGATGGGGATGTTCCCGGCCGACAGGTGGACGTCGGACGCCTTCATCTCGAGCATCCGGATCAGGAGGTCGTCGAGGGGGCGGCCCGTCTGGACCTTCGGGTGCGGCGGCCCTGGAGCCGGCTCGGGCGGCGCCTCTGCCGGGAGCGACGGCGCCGAAACCGCGGGGGCGGGAGGCGGCAGGGCGGCCGACGGGGGCGGCGGAGGGAGCGGGGAGACCGGGGCGACCGGCGCGACCGGGGAGACCGGGGAGACCGGGGCTGTTGCTCCAGGCTGCCGGACCCGCGCGACCATCAACGCGACCCGTCCCTGGACCATCCCGAAGCGCACCTCGACCGGCTCCGAGTCCGGGTGGATGAGGACGGGAATCCGGGCCCTCTCCTCGGCGAGCGCGGCAGGGATCGCGCCCGGCCTCAGCTCGGCGACCACCGCGAGGAAGGTCTCGTCCGAGAGGGGCTCCCGTCCCACCACGGTCCGCGTGTGGCCATGCGTCAGGTAGAGCTTCTCGCGGGGGACGAGGTAGAGCGCGTCCCCGTCCGTCTGCAGGAAGCTCCGGACCAGCGCTTCGACCTTGGACGGTGCGTAGGTCGTCATTCTTTCCTCCCGCCGCGCGCAGCCGCGGCCGGCTCCTCCCGGTCCCGGGAGCGCTCAGAACGAGACACGGGCGATCCGGGTCCGGTTGACGAGGACGATCCGGCTCCCGAGGCCGAGCGTGAAGAAGCGCCCCTCGGCGTTGATCACGTCGGACATCCGCGCCGCTCCCTCCGGAGCCCAGGACCGGAGGACCCCCGCGACCTCGAGCCCCGTGTCGAGGTGGACGGTCACGACGTCGAACGACGCCCCCGGCTCGCCCAGGTCGGGGACCCCCTTCGACCCCTCGTCGATCTCCACCGTCAGGATGGCGTCGCGCGAGAGGATGGTGCTGCCGCCGCCCGTCAGGCCGACGGCGAGGAACGCCCGCGGGCCGTCCAGCAGGGCGTCCAGCGTCGTCCAGCCGTCGGACCGCGCCGGGTCGGGCAGGAGCCAGAAGACGACCTCCAGCCGGCTCCCGTCCGTCAGCTGGACGACGGCAGGACAGGGGGAGGTGGCGGGGCGCTCCGGGCCGTCTGTCATGGGACCTCCACTTCGCCCCCCCATGGTAGGCGATTCCCGCGTGTCCGCCACGACCGGCCCCCCCTTCCCACCGTCATGACACCGGTCCATAGAGCCTGGAACCCGGCGTGAAGAGCCCGGCATCCGGCGCTCGGGTCCCCGAATCCAAGGCCTTCCCCCCTCCCGACGACGTGATGTGAATCCTCCACCGCTGAAAACCTCGACGGGCCAACGGGCCCGAAGGACCTTGCGGAATCGCTGAACCCGGGCGAGGGCACGTACAGGCTGCCGATCGACCGGAGTATTCTCGATCGTGGTGTCCGGCCAGGGTCCACCAGGTGCCGGTCTTTCGACGGGTCCTCGCACGAGCAAAGTTAGAGGGAGAGTCAGATGAGAGCACTCTCGCGAGTCCTGGCAGCTTTCGCGGCGTTCACCGCTTCCGTCCCGGGCGCCGCCGCTCCCGGCGCCGCTGCGCCTCCCCCGGCGGCGAAGGAGACTCCCCGAGCGGGGCTCCGGCTCTTCGTCAACGGCACCGTCGTGACCGTGGACGGGAAGATGTCCGAGGCGCAGGCCGTCGCGGTGAGGGACGGCCGGATCGTCGTTGTCGGGACCAACGAGGAGGTCCTCAAGCTCAAGACGCCGGAGGCGGCCGTCGTCGACCTCGCGGGCAAGACGCTGATGCCCGGGTTCGTCGAGGTCCACACGCACCCGATCCTCAAGATGGTGGTCGAGAGCTACACGGTGGACATCCGGCCCACGACCGGGCACACCGACGGCGCCGCGATCTGGGCGACGATCCGGGAGACCGTCGCGAAGGCCAAGCCCGGCCAGTACCTGGTCTTCTTCGGGTGGGACCCGCTCCTGCAGAAGGGGCTGAAGAACCCCACCCGCAAGGAGCTCGACGCGATCGCGCCGGACAACCCCCTCTTTCTCTGGGGCACCAGCGTCCACATCGGATTCGCGAACACGGCCGCTTTCCGATACGCCGGGATCGACCGGAACACTTCCGATCCCACCGGCGCCATGGGGGGGACGTTCGGGCGCGACGCGGACGGCGAGCTGAATGGCCGGATCGACCAAGGGGGGCCGATCGCGATGCTGCTGAAGCCCTACCTGACGAAGGTGATCGGGGATCCGCAGCAGGCGACCGACGCCGTCTACAGGGGGTGGCTCGCGAACGCCCGGGACGGGGTCACGACGGTCAGCGACGCCGTCCTCCTCGACGAGGCGATGCTGCTTTACGGGATGGTGGCCGGGAAGCAGGGGTCGATCCGGGTCCGGGGCTACGCGATCGACTACCAGAAGTACCCCCCCGGCCGCGGCACGGAGATGGTCCAGGCGACGGGAGGGAAGCTCTTCGTCGACGGGAGCCCGTGGACCGGGACGATCACGATGACGAAGCCCTACCTCGTCAACGACACGACCGTGAAGGTCATGGACACCCCCGCCGGCTACGTGCAGAAGCCGTACGTCAGCCAGGCGGAGCTCGACGCGTTCGTCGGCGACATCCTCCGGACGAAGCGCTCCGCCGCCATCCACGCCGAGGGGGACGCCGCCATCGAGATGGCCCTGGACGCCGTCGAGAAGGGGCTCCGGGCCTACCCGACGGAGGACCACCGGATCCGCCTGGAGCACGCTCCGATGATCCGGGACGACCAGCTGGCGAGGGCGAAGAGGCTCGGCGTCCAGGTCTCGTTCCTCATGGCGCACGTCAGGTACTGGGGGGACGTCGTCACGACGCTGGTCGGGGAGGAGCTGGGGGAGCGCTGGTGCCCGGTCGGCTCCGCGAAGAAGGCGGGGGTGAACTACTCGTTCCACTTCGACGGCCCGACCTCCCCGAACCGGCCGCTCGAGACGCTGCAGACGGCGACCACGAGGAGGACGGTGAGGGGGAGGGTCCTGGGCCCCTCCGAGAGGATCTCCGTCGACGACGCGATCCGCGGCTACACGGTCAATGCCGCGTACCAGCTCTTCCTCGACAAGGAGGTCGGCAGCATCGAAGTCGGGAAGGCGGCCGACCTGATCGTCCTGAGCGAGAACCCGCGCAAGGTCGACCCCGAGAAGATCTCGGGTATCAAGGTCCTCGCGACCTACGTGAACGGCAAGGAGTACTGGCGGGAGGGGATGTAGGAGCCTTGAGCGAGACGGGGATTCCCCGGTACCCCGCCGCCTTCGCCGCGGCCTCGTCCGTTTAGACGGGGTCCGTCTCGCCGATTCCCTTGGCGAAGAAGCGGAGCCGCCCGGCCTCCACCGTCACCGACGAAGGGGGCGCAGGAAGTGCGGTTGAGCGGGGGCCCCTGGAAAGGCATCATCCGGAGCTGGAGCTAGCGATGAGACGTCTTCCGATCCTTCTCCTGGCGATCCTTCTCCTGGCGGCTCTTCTCGCCGCGCCCGCCCGGGCGGCCGAGCCGATCCGCGTCGGCCTGCTGGCTCCGCTGACGGGCTCGTGGGCGAGCGAGGGGGAGGAGATGAGGCGGGTCACGGAGCTCGTCGCGGCCGGCCTGAACGCACGCGGAGGCCTTCTCGGCCGCCGCGTGGAGGTGGTCGTCCAGGACGACGGCGGAGACCCGCGGACCGCCTCGCTCGCCGCGCAGCGCCTCGCCTCGGCCCACGTCGCCGCCGTCGTCGGGACCTACGGCTCGTCGGTCACCGAGGCGACCCAGGGGATCCTCGACGAGGCCGGCATCGTCCAGGTCGCGAACGGCTCCACGGCGGTCCGGCTCACCGCGAAGGGCCTCCGGCTCTTCTTCCGGACCTGCCCGCGGGACGACGAGCAGGGACGCGTCGCGGTGGCGGTCCTGGCCGGCACCAGCGCGAAGAGGGTGGCGATCCTGCACGACAGCACCTCGTTCGCGAAGGGGCTCGCGGACGTGGCGAAGGCCGGACTGGCCGGGGCAGGGCTGACGCTCGCCGCCTTCGAGGCGCTGACCCCCGGCGACCGGGACACCACCGCCGTCCTGACGAAGCTGAAGGCCGCGAAACCCGACGTCGTCTTCTTCACCGGCTACTACCCGGAGGCCGGCCTCCTCCTCCGGCAGAAGCGCGAGATGGGGTGGGGAGTCCCGTTCCTCGGCGGCGACGCGACCAACAACCCGGACCTGGTGAAGGTGGCCGGGAAGGCCGCCGCCGAAGGGTTCCTCTGCCTCAGCCCGCCGCTCCCCCAGGACCTCGACGGACCCGAGGCGAAGGCGTTTCTCTCGGAGTACCGGGCGCGCTACGGGGCTCCCCCGCTCTCGATCTGGGGAGTCCTGGCGGGAGACGGGCTCCGCGTCCTGGCCCGTGCGATCGAGGCGGCGAAGTCGACCGACGGGCCGAAGGTCGCGGAGGCCCTCCGGTCGTCGGTCAAGGAGTTCCCCGGCCTCACCGGGAAGATCTCGTTCGACGGAAAGGGCGACCGCGTCGGGGAGGTCCACCGCGTCTACCGCGTGGACGCGAGCGGCGCCTTCGTCCTGCGGAAATAGCCCGTCGAGATGGAGGAGCTCCTCCAGCAGCTGACGAACGGTCTCGCGGTCGGCGGGATCTACGCCCTCGTCGCCCTCGGCTACACCATGGTCTACGGGGTCCTCCGGCTGATCAACTTCGCCCACGGCGAGCTGTTCACGCTGGGGGCCTACCTCGGGTTCACCTTCCTCACCTCGTTCGCCTTCGCCGGGCGGGTCGGTCCGATCGCCGGGCTGGGCCTCCTGGCGCTCCTCGTCATGGGGCTCGTCGCGGTGACGGGCGCCCTCCTGGAGCGGGCCGCCTACCGCCCCCTGCGCGACGCCCCGCGGCTCTCGGCGGTCGTGTCGGCGCTGGGAGCCTCGATCTTCCTGCAGAACGCCCTGATGCTCGTCTACGGCGCCCGTTTCCAGGTCTATCCGGACGAGGCCCTCCCGAACAGGGCCGTCCGTCTCTTCGGAGCCCAGGTCCCGGTGATGAGGGCGCTCGTGGTCGCCGCGTCGGCAGCGTTGATGGCCGCCCTCTGGCTGTTCGTCCACCGGACGCGATTCGGGACCGCGATCCGGGCCGCGGCGATCGACCGGGACGCGGCGCGCCTGGCCGGGATCGACGTCGACCGCGTCGTCCTCGCGGTCTTCCTGATCGGGCCGGCCCTCGGCGGGGCCGCGGGGCTGATGGTGGGGCTGACGTACGGACAGGTCGGCTTCACGATGGGATGGGGCTACGGGATGAAGGCGTTCACGGCCGCGATCCTGGGCGGCATCGGGAACGTCCCGGGCGCGATGCTGGGCGGCCTCCTCCTCGGGGTCGTCGAGGCCCTCGGCAGCGCCTACCTCTCCACCGCCTGGAAGGACGCCTTCGCGTTCATCGTCCTGATCGCCGTCCTCCTCGTCCGGCCGACCGGCCTCCTCGGGGAACGGATCGCGGAAAAGGCATGAGCCGGAGAGGCGCCCCGGCCGTCGCCGCCGCGCTCTTCGCCGCTCTGCTCTGCATCGCGCCGTTTCTCCTCTCGACGTACTGGGTCGACGTCCTCGACAGCGTCGGCCTCTACGCCCTCCTCGCGCTCTCCCTCAACCTGATCCTCGGCGAGGCGGGCCTCTACGACATGGGGCACGCGGCCTTCTTCGCCGTCGGGGCCTACACGGCTGCCATTCTCTCGACCAGCCTGGGGATCCCGGTCCTCCTCACCCTTCCCGCCTCGGGCTGCGCCGCGGGGCTCTTCGCCGCCCTCGTGGCGCTCCCCGTCCTGAGGCTCCGGGGCGACTACCTGCTGATCGTCACGATCGGCGTCGGCGAGATCGTCCGGATCGCCCTCGTGAACGACGCCTTCGGCCTGACCGGCGGCTCCAACGGCATCTTCGGGATCCCGCGCCCGGTCCTCCTCGGGTGGCGGCTCCGGACGCCGGAGCAGCTCTTCTTCCTGATCTGGGGCGCCGTCGCCGTGACGGTCCTCGTGTTCGGCCGGCTCTCGGCCTCCCGGTTCGGCCGGGCGCTGCGCGCGATTCGCGACGACGAGGTCGCCGCCGAGGGGAGCGGCATCGACACCGCGCGGGCGAAGCTGACGGTCTTCGTCCTCGGCTCGGCGTGGGCGGGGATGGCGGGGACCCTCTTCGCGGCGAAGATGACGGTGATCTCGCCCGAGTCGTTCGGCTTCTGGGAATCGGTCCTCGTCTTCGCGATGGTCCTGCTCGGCGGGGCGGGCTCGATCCCGGGCGTCCTCCTCGGCGCCTTCCTCGTGGCCGGCCTCCCGGAGCTCTTCCGGGGCCTCGCCAGCGCGAGGATGCTCGTCTTCGGCCTCGCCCTCATGGTGATGATGGTCGTGAGGCCGCGCGGGCTCTGGCCGCGCCGGGCGGGAGGCGGGCCGTGAGCCTCCTCGAGCTCCAGGGCCTCTCGAAGCGGTTCGGCGGGGTGGCCGCCGTGGACGGCGTGTCGTTCGGCGTTCCCGACGGGGTCACGGGGCTGATCGGGCCGAACGGCGCCGGGAAGACGACGGTCTTCAACCTGATCACCGGGAACATCCGCCCCGACCGCGGGACGGTGACGTTCGCCGACACCGACATCACCGGCCTCGCGCCACACCGGATCGTGGCGCGCGGGATCGCCCGGACGTTCCAGGCGATCCGCCTCTTCGGAGGTCTCTCGGTCCTCGACAACGTCCTCGCCGGCGCCGACGCCGGCCTGCGGGCGGGCCTCCTCGCCTCGGTCCTCCGGCTCCCGGCCCAGCGCCGGGAGGAGCGGGACGTGCGCGAGGCGGGCCTCGCCGAGCTGGAGTTCGTGGGCCTGGCGGGGAAGGGGGCGGCGCCCGCTGCGAGCCTCGCGCACGGCGAGCGGAGGCGCCTCGAGATCGCCCGCGCGCTCGCCGCCCGGCCGAGGCTCGTCGTCCTCGACGAACCGGCGGGCGGCCTGAACGAGTCCGAGACGGCCGACCTTTCGGGCCTCGTGCGGCGGATCCGGGCGCGCGGCGTCACGGTCCTCCTGATCGAGCACGACATGGGGTTCGTGATGGAGGTCTGCGAAAGGCTCGTCGTCCTGGAGCACGGCGTGAAGATCGCCGAGGGCCCGCCGGAGGCGATCCGGCGCGACCCGCGGGTGATCGAGGCGTACCTCGGCGCGGCGGAAGGGGACCCGGCGTGAGGTTGACCGTGGAGTCCCTCCGGGCCGGCTACGGCGGGGTCGAGGCGCTCCACGGCATCGGCCTCCGCGTCGAGCCGGGCGAGATCGTCGCCCTGCTCGGCGCGAACGGGGCCGGCAAGTCGACGGCCCTCCGGGCGATCAGCGGGCTCCTCCGCCCGGCCTCCGGGGCCATCCTCCTCGGCGGGACCGCGCTCCACACGCTCCCCCCGCACCGGATCGTCCAGCACGGTGTCGTCCAGGTGCCCGAGGGGCGGCGGCTCTTCGGGACCCTGACCGTCCGCGAGAACCTCGACATGGGGGCCTTCACGCGCCGCGACGAGGAGGAGATCGCCGGGAACCGCCGGATGGTCCTCCGCCTCTTTCCCGTCCTCGCCGAGCGCGAGCGGCAGCTGGCCGGGACTCTCTCCGGCGGCGAGCAGCAGATGCTCGCGATCGGCCGGGCGCTGATGGGCGCCCCGAAGCTGCTCCTCCTCGACGAGCCGAGCCTCGGTCTCTCGCCCCTTCTCGCCAGGGAGATCTTCCGGACGCTCCGCGAGATCAACGCGGCCGGCGTGACGATTCTCCTCGTCGAGCAGAACGCCCGCGCCGCCCTCGCCCTGGCCCACCGCGCCTACGTCCTCGCCACCGGGTCGATCGTCCTGGAAGGGCCGGCCGCGTCTCTCCGCGAGGACCCGGCGGTGAAGAGGGCGTACCTGGGGGGGTGAGCGGTAAGGAGCTGGTCCCCGGGAAAGATCGGTGCCGTGAGCGCGGCGCTCGAGCGCGCCACGGGATCCTGGGCGGTATCCTACCGAGGCGTGCCGACGATCAGCGTCTTCTATGGGATCGTGATCCAGATGTTCTGGCGGGACCACGCCCCGCCGCACTTCCACGTTCTCTACGGAGAGTACGAGGCCACGCTCGACCTGAGAGAGCTGCGGCTCCTCCGAGGAGCCCTGCCGCGGCGAGCTCACGCTCTCGTCCTGGAGTGGGCCGCCGAGCACCGGGACGAGCTGATGGAGGATTGGAACCTATGCAGCCGACTGCAACACCCGAAGCCGATCGAGCCGCTGACGTAGTCCCTCCGCCGGAAGCAGCCGCCCCGTGGCGAGTCCTGTCGGTCGTGGCGGATTCGGAGGCGAAGCGTCTGCACGTGACGTTCGTCGACGGCACCGAAGGAGCCGTCGAGCTCGACGCCTTCTTGAAGGACGCGGCCGTGGAGAGCACTGTCTTCGGCCCCCTGCGTGATGAGGCCTATTTCGGGCTCGTCGGGATCTCCCTCGGCGCGGTGCGATGGCCGAACGGCGCGGACCTCGCACCTGATGCGATGTACGACCAGATCCGCGAGCACGGGCGCTGGGTGGTCGGTCCGGGGTGACGATCCTCCTCGTCGAGCAGAACGCCCGCGCCGCCCTCGCCCGCTGCCGTGCAAGGGACGGGGGCTCGGTGCTAACGTGATCTCGTGAACCCGGAGCGAAAGAGGCCTCCCGCGGGAAGGCTGGCGCGCTTCGCCCCAGGCCTCGCCGCGCTCCTTTCGTACGACCGGGCGAACCTCGGGCCGGACGTCATGGCCGGCCTCTCGGTCGCGGCCGTCGCCCTTCCGGTCGGCGTCGCCTACTCCCAGCTGGCGGGCCTCCCCCCCGTTCACGGCCTCTACGCGTCGATCCTCCCCCTCGTCGCCTACGCCCTCTTCGGCACGTCGCGCCAGCTGGTCATGGGGCCCGACGCCGCGACGTGCGCCCTCGTCGCCGCCTCGGTCGCCCCCATCGCGGGGGGAGACAAGGACCTCTACCTCTCGCTCGCCGTCGCGCTCACTTTCCTCGCCGGCCTCCTGGCGATCGCTGGGAGCTTCCTCAAGCTCGGCGGCCTCGCCGATTTCCTCAGCAAGCCGATCCTCGTCGGCTTCCTGCACGGGATCTCCCTCAGCATCCTCCTCGGGCAGGCGGGAAAGATCCTCGGGTTCCCCGTCGAGTCGAGGGGCATCGTGAAGCCTCTCCTCGAGATCGTCCGGAAGCTCCCGCAGACCCACTGGCCCACGCTGGCGGTCGGCGCCCTGACCTTCCTCGTCCTCGCCCTCGCCCCCCGCTTTCTGCCGGCCTTTCCCCGCAACCTGGTGGCCATGGTCGCCGCAGGTGCCGCCGTGGCGGCCCTGGGCCTCGACACGATGGGCGTGGCCGTCCTCGGGAAGGTCCCCTCGGGCCTCCCGCACATCGGCCTGCCAGTCTTCCCTCTCGCAGCCCTTCCTCACCTCATCGGCTCCGCCGCCGGTCTCGCCCTCGTCACCTTCACGAGCATGATGCTCACCGCGCGGAGCTTCGCGTCGAAGAACGGGTACGACCTCGACGCCGACCGCGAGTTCGCCGCTCTCGGCGCCGCCAACGTGGCGGCCGCCCTGTCCCAGAGCTTTGCCATCAGCGGCGCCGACTCGAGGACGGCAGTCAGCGACGCGGCTGGAGGGAAGACCCAGGTCACCGGCCTCGTGGCCGCCGCGTCCCTCGCCGTCGTCCTCCTCTTCCTCACCGGGCCGCTCCGCAACGTCCCGGTGGCGGCCCTCGGAGCGGTCCTGATGCTCGCCTCCGTCTCGCTCGTCGACCTCGGGACGCTCCGGATGCTCTGGAAGATCGACCGGGTCGACCTCTTCATCTCGCTCTTCGTCACCTTCGGCGTCGTCGTTTTCGGCGCGATCGACGCGATCCTGGTCGCGGTCGCCGCGGCGGTCGTCCGCTACGTCCGGTTCGTCTCGCGCACGAGAACCGAGATCCTCGGGAAGGTGCCCGGCCTCCCGGGGTTCCACGCCGTCGACCGGCATCCCGAGGCCCAGCTGACGCCCGGCCTCGTCCTCTTCCGCTTCAATGGCCCGGTCGTCTTCTTCAACGCCCCCCACTTCAAGAGGACGCTCCTCGGCGCGGTCGACGCCGCCGGGCCCGACGTGAGGTGGGTCGTCCTCGACATGATCCCGATCCCCCTCGTCGACGCGACCGGGCTCTTCTCCTTCGACGAGACGGCCCGGGCGCTCAGGACCCGGGGGGTGAGGTTCGTGGCCGCGGGCCGCATGACGGAGTGGCGCGACTGGAGCCGGAAGCGGGGCTTCACCGAGCCCGACGAGCTGGCCCTCGGGTTCCCGGACCTCGAGAGCGCATGGGAGGCGTTCGCCGCCGGCGGGGAGGCCTGATCAGCCCGGCTCCCCCTGGATTCGCCTCGACAGCGCCACGAGGGAGCGGAAGACCGTCTCGACCGTCTCCTCCTCGATCCCCGCTTCCGCCGCCCAGCGGCGCCGCTCCTCGAAGAGGGCCGCCTCGCGCGCCGGGTCGTGCACCTTCTGTCCGGCCTGGGCCTTCGCGTGCCCGGCGCGGCGCGCCAGCTCCGACCGTTGCACGATCAGCTTGACGATCTTCCGGTCGACGGCGTCGATCAGGTCGCGGGTCTCGCGCAGCTCGGCGGGCGGGGCGTTCGTCGCCGGGATGGAGAGCGCCGCGCTTCCCCGGCTGGCCGGGACGCTCTCCGGGTGCTCGAGCGCCGCGTGGATCGCCGAGAGGGAGGCGAGGAGCTTCTCGCGCTCCCCGGCGGCGTACGGGTTCTCCAGCTGGATCGCCTTGAAGAGGTGCCCGGCATCCTCGCGGACCGACGCGATCGTCCGGGCGATCGCCTGGAACGACGGCGGGGTGAACGGGACGTCGCCGTTCACGCCGGTGTCCAGCAGCCCCTTGGCGATGAAGAAGGTGAGCGCGTGCGTCCCGGCCATCACCCGGTCGTGGGCCTCGGGCTCCTGCACGATGATGAGGCAGCCGATCCGCTCGTACAGGTCCCGGAGCCTCTCGACCGCCTCGGGATGGGCCGGGTTGGGACAGAGGACGACGCGGAGCGGGCGCTCGGCGAGGGAAAGGCTGACCGGGCCGAAGAGAGGGTGCGAGGCGGCCCACGGGATGCTCTCCCCCAGGATCTCGCGCATCGCCTCGACGGGATGGACCTTGACGCTCCCGACGTCGAAGACGAGCTGTCCCGGACGGAGGAGGGGACGGATCTGCCGCAGGATCGCCGGCATCGCGGGAACCGGGACCGCGACCCCGATCATGTCGGCCCCGGCGACGAGGGAGGCCAGGCTCGGCGCCTGGAGGTCGGCCGGGACGTCGGACCCTGGATCGAAGGCCCGGACGGGGATCCCCTCCCCGGCCAGGAGCGACGCGAACGCCCGGCCGAACCGGCCGTAGCCGATCAGCCCGACCGACGGGGCCTGGCCAGGTTCGAAGTGAAGACGCACCGGTAGACCCTAGGGAGTCGGTGGGCGAGAGTCAAGCCGATCGGACCGGCACTCGGCCCGAAAGGCGGGATTTTCCGCGACCGAAGAGACCTTCCGGATCTCCCCGGCCGAGAGCGGGCGGAACCCCGTCCGCGTACCTTCCCACGGGAGCTCGCCCGCGATCGAGCGCGCCGCCTCGCGCGAATGGCAGCTCGCGCAGCTCCGGGCCCGGCTTCCCGTGGAGTGCGGCTCGATCGGGGCGTAGAGACGGACCGTTCGTTCCCCGCCTCCCGCCGGGAGGACCGACATCAGCATCCCCGGAATCGCCGGGACGATCGCGCCGTCGCCCCGGACGCCGAGCGCGGGCCGGCCTGCCCCGAACCCCTCCGACTTCTCGGTCCAGCGCCCCGCGGTCTCGGCCGAGGCCGAGAAGTCCCACTGCTTCCCCGCGGGATCGAGGGCGGTGTGGCAGGTGGTGCAGAGCGGCGCCCAGGCCGCGTGGCAGGCGCTGCACGAGAGGCGTTCGTGCCCCTTCAGCCCGTGGTTCCGGTCGCGGGGCGTCGGCTTGACCGCGACCGGCTTCCCGTCGCTCTTCCGGAGGAGGACCCATCCCTTTCCGCCCGGCGAGGGACGCAGGTTCCAGACGGGAGTCCCCCGCCTTCCGAGCCGGACCCTCTCGTCCTCCGGCCGGGACTCCTTCCGCGTCCGCAGGAGGTCCCGGGTGACCGGGTCCGTCCCCTCCCTCCACGCCGCTTCTCCGTCCGGCCCCGCCGGCCCGTGGCACGCCTCGCAGGTGATCTCGACCTGCTGCTCCTTGTGGGCGGGCCGCGTCCCGTCCCCCATCAGGTCGGTGTGCAGGTGGCAGTCGACGCAGCCGAGGCCGGAGGCGAGGTGGACGTCGGCCGAGGCCCGGCAGACCGGCCGGCCGTCCTCGAGCGCCCCCGCCGTCTCCGTCCCGGAGGTCCGGCGCTGGTCCGGCTCGACCTCGAAGAGGCCCTGGTAGGTGAGGGCGATCCTCCCGCTCCGGCTGTGGCACCCGAAGCAGCGGTCGTCGCCGATCCGGCTGTCGACCGGGGGGTGCGGCCGCTTCTCGCCCTCCGTCCTCCTCGCCACGTGACACGCCGCGCACCCCGACCCGTTCCCCCGGATCGCGTCGTCGCGGCCGTTCCGGCGCGTCCCCAGGTGGCATCCGGCGCAGAGCTTCCGGAGGTGGTCCTCGGCCGGCGACGGACGGTCCCTCGAGATCAGCCTCGCCATCGTGTCGGCGGTCTCGGGGACCGGGATCTCGCCGAACGCAAAGCGGTCCACGCCGATGATCCCGCTCCCCCGAGCCATCAGGGACGACGCCACCCGCTCCGCTTCCCGCGGGTGGCAGCCGGTTCGCCCGCACGTGGAGGCAACCGTCGACAGCGCTCCCGGCTCGGGTTCCATCCCCGCGTGGGCCCGCTCCTTGTCGAACGCGAGCGGGTTCCCGAGGTGGCACGACGCGCACCCCAGGGCCGCCCGGGAATGGGCGCCCCCCGGGTCCTCGTCCGGCCGGACGTGGCACGAGACGCAGCGCTCCACCGCCCCGCCCGCCCTGGAGGGCCCGCTCCCGGTCTGGCGGACGCGGGCCGATTCCCGCGCGGTGACGGCGAAGAGAGCCGCGACGGCGAAGAGGAGGGCCGTGACGAACGCGGGCGTCCGGTACAAGGGCCGGCCTAGTGTCCCGCCAGGACCAGGATCCGGAGCGTGAACGCGGCCCATCCGGCGGCGAGGGCCGCAAGAGCGGCGAGGGCCGCGGTCCGGGCGGGCCCCGCCGCGCCCCGGAGCGACCCGAGGAGCAGGACGCCGGCGAGCGGGACGATCCAGCCCGCGGCCGCGGGGAGGTCGACGAGCATCCCCTGCAGGCCCAGCAGAGGCCAGGGCCCCAGCAGGACGCCGTGGCCGGGCGGCGGCGGGCCGAGGGGAACGGTGAGCAGCCCCGCCGCCCCGACCGAGGCGAGCGCGGCGAGGACGGAGGGCCGCGTCCCGGGCCACACCACCCGCGCGTGCTCCACGGTCAGGATCACGAGGAGGATCGAGAAGGTCCCGGCGTGGTGGAGCGCGGCCGCGCCGAGGCCGCTGCCGGGCCCTCCGAGGAGGAGCGCCGCGAGAGGGGGACCGGCGCCAGGTATCGACGACGTCATCCCCCGCCAGACGTCGGCCGCGGCCCGGGCCTCCGCGTCGCCGCGGAGGACGAATCCCCCGAGGAGGGCGAGGACGAGGAGCGGCAGGAGGGCCACGGCCCTCCACCAGACCCCGGCCGCGAGCTGCCCCTCCGTCCGCTTCCGGGCCACCTCGACGGCGTGGACGACGAGGGCGAG
This sequence comes from uncultured Acidobacteriota bacterium, assembly GCA_903845115.1. Classification (GTDB taxonomy): domain Bacteria; phylum Acidobacteriota; class Thermoanaerobaculia; order UBA5066; family UBA5066; genus CAIMWE01. The sequence goes on from CAIMWE010000025.1 coordinate 126,984, forward strand.
GAGGAGGCCGTAGCTCGACCAGGCGTGCAGACCGCGGAGGAAGGCGCCGAGCGGGATCCCGGAGGCGATCGATTCCAGGCTCGACAGCGCGGCGGCCGGGTCGTAGTGAGGGACGAGGGCGGCGCCGCTGAGGAGCGAGACGGCCAGGAAGCCCGAGGAGAGCCGCCCGAAGCTCCCGGAGGGCTTCGCGGGCGATCCCGCGGCCGGCGTCAGATCCTCGCGATCCACCGGTCGCCCCTCTTCTCGAGGACCGCGCGAGCGAGCGGCCGCCGGGCCGGTCCCGATGTCGCGCGCCCCTCGGAGTCGAACCGGCTGCCGTGGCAGGGGCACGCGAAGGCGCCCGACGGGAGGGGGGCGACCCGGCAGCCGAGGTGGGTGCACTCGAGCGAGAGGGCCTTCGGCGCGGAGGGGGTCCCGGTCAGGAAGAGGGGGCCGACGGCGATCCCCTGCCCACCGTCCCCCGACAGGCGCTGGACGAGGTCGGATGGGAGATCCACCTCCCTGCTTTCCCCCTTCGCGGCCAGCGACTTCCAGACGACCCCGAGCCCCAGGACCGAGAGCGCCGCTCCCGTCCAGCGCCAGACTTCGCCCAGGAAGTCGCGCCGGGAGCTCATTCGATGCCGAGTTCGTGCATCCGCCGCCAGAGCGTGCTGCGGCTGATGCCGAGGGCCTTGGCCGCGAGGCTCCGGCTCCAGTGCTGGGCCGCCAGCGCCTCGACAATCCTTCTCCTGTCCGGGTCCGCGTCCCCCGCCGCGGCCGCCGGGCTGGCCGGGATCTGGGCGGCCCGGGAGTCCGACATCTCCGCGAGCAGCTCGGGCGGCAGGTCCTCGATCTGGATGGTCTGGCCGGCGCAGAGCGTGACGGCGTATTCCAGGGTGTTCTCCAGCTCGCGGACGTTCCCGGGCCAGGGGTAACGCTCGAGCACCGCGAGCGTGTCGGGGGAGATCCGGAGGGAACGCCCCGCCCGTCCGCCGCTGTGCGCCAGGAGGTGCGGGGCGATCAGGGCGATGTCCTCGGGCCGCTCGCGGAGCGGCGGGATGCGGATCGGGACGACCCGGAGCCGGTAGAAGAGGTCCTCGCGGAACCGGCCGTGCGCGATCGCGCTCTGAATGTCGCTGTTGGTGGCGGCGATGATCCGCGCGTCGAAGGCACGGGAGACGCTGTCGCCCACCCGCTCGAACTTCCGTTCCTGGATGACACGGAGGAGCTTGGCCTGGAGGTGGACCGGCAGGTCTCCGATCTCGTCCAGGAAGATCGTCCCCCCGTTGGCCAGCTCGAAACGCCCGACCCGGTCCTTCACCGCCCCGGTGAACGCCCCCCGGACGTGCCCGAACAGCTCACTCTCGAGCAGCTCGCCGGGAAGGGCGGCGCAGTTCACCGCGATCAGGGGCCCCGCGCTCCTGGGAGAGTGCGCGTGGAGGGCCCTCGCGAGCACCTCCTTTCCGGTGCCGCTCTCCCCCGTGATCAGGACGGTCGAGTCGCTCCGGCTGAGCGATTCGACGAGGTGGACGATCCGGAGCATCGCCGGGGAGCGGGCGATCAGCCCGTGCGACGCGATGGCCGTCTGGAGGAAGCTGACGTCGTCCTCCGCGGGCCGGAGGACGATCAGGTAGGTGGCCCTGGGGTCGCAGTGGTTCGAGACGTGCCGGGGGATGACGGCGGCGGTCAGGGAGACGAGCCGCGCGCTCCCCTCCCCGCACCGGAGGAACGCCCGGCGTCCCTCCTCGCGCCGCCCCCTGGAGAGGGACTCCCGGAGCGAGTCGGAGGGACCGAAGAGCTTCGCCCCGACCAGCTCCTCGATCGGCTTCCCGATCGCCTCGGCCGCGGCCCCCTTGAAGGTGATCTCGTCGATCGTCTGGCTGACCCGGATGATCTTGAAGTCCTCGTTCAGGACGATCAGCGCCCGGCCGAGGGCCTCGAAGACCGTTTCCAGCGTCTCGAAGCCGGGATTCCCTTCCGTCACCGCGGGCAGGACGCTGTCGCTCGACGCCATCATTTCCCCTCGGCCACTTCCCGGCGGTCCGCGGCCGCCATCAGGCCCCTCAAGCTGTCGGCGATCGTCGCAGGGATCGAGGTGAACCGGACGCGTACCGACGCCTCGGACCTCTCCACCACCTTCGCGAAGAACTGGTCCCGCACCTCTCCGGCCTCCATCTCGATCCGGAGGTCGGCGAGGAGCGCCGGCAGGGGGTCGGACCGCATCTCGCCGCCCCGGAGGCAGATCGACGTGAACTCGGCCCGCGCGGCGTCCCCTTCCACCCGCTTGTCGGTGAGGAGCGAGAACCGGACGGGGAGGTTCGCCTCGAGCGGCCTCGGCGAGAAGCCGTTCGGAGGGAGCGCGAGATCGTGGGGCGGGCCGATCCCGAGGAGCTCGTGGACCGTGACCGGGTCGCGGAATCCCTTCGAGTTCAGCGCCGTGGCGGCGCCCGTCACGAGCCCTTCGCCCGCCGCCTTCCGGGTGCTGTCGGAGATCAGGATCTGCCCCCCCACCGTGAACGACTCGATCCGCCCGGTGAGATTGACGTGGCTCCCCACGACGCCGTACTTGGCCCGCTCCTCCGATCCGATGTTCCCGACGAGGACCTCGCCCGTGTTCAGGGCGATGCCCATCTCGAGCGGCGGGAGTCCCCTCCGGGCGGCGGCCTCGTTCACCTCGCCCATGGCGATCTGCATCTCGAGGGCGCAGGCCACCGCGCGGGTGGCGTCGTCCGCCGCCGTGAAGGGCGCTCCGAAGAGAGCCAGGACCGCGTCGCCGATGAACTCGTCGATCGTCCCGCGATACCGGTGGATGACGCGGGTCATCGTGCCGAGGTAGGAGTTCAGGACCGCCATGACGCGCTCGGGCTCGATCCCCTCGGAGAGCGTCGTGAAGCCGCGGAGGTCGGCCATCAGGATCGTGACGGTCCGCTTCTCTCCCCCGAGGAGGAGACCTTCCGGGTCGGAGAGAAGCCGGCCAACGACGTCGTCGCTCAGGTAGCGCCCGAACGTCTTCTGGATGAAACGGTTCTTGTTCCCCAGCTCCTTCGCCAGACGCTCCGTCTTCTGCTTGGCCTCCTTCAGGCGAATGTGGGTCTCGAGCCGGGCGAGGACGACGGGGAAGTCGATGGGCTTGGTGACGTAGTCGTTGGCGCCGAGGCGGAGCGCCTCGACGATCTTGTCGCTCTCCCCCTGGGCGGTGGTCATGATGACCGGGAGGTCCGCCGGCGAGAGCCGCTCGCGGATCGACCGCAGGACGTCGAGCCCCGTCAGGACGGGCATGACGACGTCGAGGAGGATGGCGTCGAAGCTCTCTCGCTGGACGGCCCGGAGCGCCTCCGCCCCGTCCCGCGCCACGGAGACCTGGTACCCGTGCGAGCGGAGTCTCCGGGAGAGCATCTGGAGGTTGACCTCGTTGTCGTCCACCACGAGGAGCCGTTCCGAGACCTTCTCCGGACCGGTCCCGATCTCGGGAGCGGCCTCCGGAGGGGCGGGAGGGGAAACCGTCCCTTCGTCGGCCAGCCCGTCGAGGAGGGCATCGAGGTTCCTCGCCGCGGCCTGGATCCTCTGGAGGTCCGGGAGCGGCGAGGTCCACCCCTTCGCGGTCAGCTCGTCCGCGACGAGGCCCGCGTAGCCGAGGATCTGGTGGATGGGTGTCTTGAGCTCGTGGCGGAGCGTTCGGCCCGTTCTGCCGGTTCGGGGTTCCGGCTTGCCGCCGCGGCCTCGTCCGCTCTCGTCGCTCATCCTGTTTCGGGGCGCACCCGGGGCGAAGTCTAATGCACGCCCCCCCCTCGGGGATTGACAACCGGCCCGTTTCGGCGACCCTCCAGGGATGCGGAAGGGCGAGGCGACGCGTCAGGGGATCCTGCGGCACGCGGTGCGGCTGGGGAGCCGGATCGGGCTTTCCGGCCTGACGATCGGGCGTCTCGCCGACGACCTGCGCCTCTCCAAGAGCGGGGTCTTCTCCCACTTCCGCTCGAAGGAGGCCCTCCAGAAGGAGACCATCCGGTTCGCGGCCTCGATCTTCCGGGAATCGGTGATCCGTCCGGCTCTCCGGGAGCCCCGCGGGGAGGCGCGCGTCCGGGCGCTCTTCGAGAGGTGGCTGGAGTGGCCGAAGCGGGACCCGCTGCGCGGGGGCTGCTTCTTCGTGGCGGCGGCCAGCGAGCTCGACGACCGCCCCGGGACCCTACGCGACCTTCTCGTGGAGCTCCAGTCGGGGTGGCTCGACGCGCTGGGCCGGACCGTCCGGTTCGCCGTCGAGACCGGGGACTTCCACCCCGGGGTCGACCCCGAGCAGTTCGCGCACGACATGTACGGGGTGATGCTCGCCTTCCACCACGCCTCCCGCCTTCTCGCCGACGAGAAAGCGGAGGCGAGGGCCCGGAGGTCGTTCGAGGGACTGCTCGACGCTGCCCGGACGAGGCGCTCCGCGCCCACGGGAGCTGACAGCCGTTGAGAACCCGGCCGGTCCCGGGTTCCCTCTCTTCATTTCAGCCAGCGGTCGAGCCACTCCTTCACCGTCTCGTGCCACAGGAGCGAGTTCTGGGGCTTCAGGACCCAGTGGTTCTCGTCGGGGAAGAGGAGGAGCCTCGAGGGGATCCCCTTCCGCTGGAGCGCCGTGAACGTCGACAGCCCCTGCGTGTAGGGGATCCGGAAGTCCTTCATCCCGTGGACGACGAGGGTCGGCGTCTTCCAGTTCTTCACGAGGTCGACCGGGTTGTCCTTCAGGTACCCGGCCGGCTTCTCCCACGGGGTGCCGCCGTGCTCCCACTCGGGGAACCAGAGCTCCTCCGTGTCGAAGTAGGCCGCGCGCTCGTCCAGGTTCCCGTCGTGGCTCACCAGGCACCGGAAGCGGTCGGTCTTTCCCGCGATCCAGTTGACCATGTAGCCGCCGTACGAAGCGCCGAGCGCCCCGACCCGGCCCCCGTCGAGGAACGGCCACGCGGCCAGGGCGTGGTCGAGCCCCTTCATCAGGTCCTCGTACGGCGCTCCGCCCCAGTCTCCGTTGATCGCGTCGGTGAAGGCCTGCCCATAGCCGGTCGAGCCGTGGAAGTCGACCATGACCGCGGCATAGCCCGCCCCGGCGTAGAACTCGGGGTTCCACCGGTAGTGGAAGTCGTTGCCGAAGGAGCCCTGAGGGCCGCCGTGGATCAGGAACGCGACCGGGTATCTCTTCGCCGGGTCGAAGTCGACCGGCTTCACGAGATACCCGTGGACGGCGTCGCCCTTCGCCCCCTTGAACGAGAATCGCTCGGGCTGGCCGAAGCGGATCGCCGCGAGCTGGGCGTCGTTCAGGCCCGTCACCTTCTCGAGCGGGCCGCCCGCGGCGGAGACGGTGAAGAGCTCGACCGGGCTCGTCAGGGAGTGCCGGCCGAAGAGGAGCTGCCCGCCTCCCGCGAGCTGCGGCGAGACGACGGTCCCCTCCCCGACCACGATCCGGGCCTTGCCCGTGGCCGCGTCGACCGCGAAGAGGGCCTTCTGGCCCAGGTGCTCGGCCGTCGTGTAGAGGGTCTTCCCGTCCCGCGACCAGAGCAGGTCGGAGGGCGAGCGGTCGCCCGTCCTCGTGTCGTCGGCGCGCAGCGTGAACTTCCTCTCGGCCCCCGAGAGGCCCTCCCGGACGACGATCTCGAAGCGGTCGGCCTCGTAGCCGGGCCGGCTCATCGCCAGGTAGGCGAGCGTCTTCCCGTCCGGGGAGAAGCGCGGCTGCGTGTCCCAGGCCGGGTTCGACGTGAGCTTCCTCGGCGCCGCGGAGCCGTCCGAGGGGACCGCGAAGAGGTCGAAGTTGGTCGACCACGCCTCGGACCGGCCCACGTCACGGGCGGCGAAGACGACCGTCTTCCCGTCCGGGGCGATCGCCGTCTCGTCCAGGTCGCCGAACGGGCGGGACGGCGCGTCGGCGTTCATGGCCGGCATCAGGTCGCGGACGGCCCCGCCCGGGAGGTCCGCCACGAAGAGGTGGTTCCGGGTGCCGTCGGCCCAGGTGTCCCAGTGGCTGACGAAGAGGCCGTCGAAGAGCATCCCGCTGCTCTTCGCCTTCGCCTTCGCGTCGAGGGCCTTCTTCGTCTCCTCGGGCGTCCTGCCGGGGAGGACGGCCATCGCCAGCAGGAGGGAGCGGCCGTCGGGGAAGGGCTCGAAGGCGTCGACGTCGAGCGGCTGGCCGGTGACCCTCACCGCTTCGCCCCCGTCCAGCGGAAGCCTCCAGACCTGCTGCGACCCGCCCCGGGTCGACAGGAAGAAGAGGCTCTTCCCGTCGGGCGACCAGCGGGGGCTCGAGTCGTTCGCCTCTCCCGCCGTCAGCTGCCGCGCCGCCCTGGACGCCAGGTCGACGAGCCAGATCCCGGTTCGCCCCCTGTTGGCCTCCAGGTCGGTGACCCGGACCGTGAAGGCGGCCGAGCGGCCGTCCGGAGAGACCCGGGGGTCGGCGATCCGCTTCATCGCCAGCATGTCGTGGATCGAGAACGGGTGCGACTCGACGGCCGGAGCCGGCGCCGCGACGAGGAGGGCGAGGAGGGGAAGGACGAATTGAAGTCTCGATGACCGCATTCGGGAATCGTAGCGCGCTCCCGTAACATGCCCCGGATGGGCTCCGTCGCGCGGTTTGCGCTCTTCCTCTCGATCGTCCTCGGAATCTGGACCGGATTCCACGTCTGGGCCTGGAGCCGGTTCTCCGCCTTCCCGGCGTTCACCGCGATCCCCCGCCCGTCCCGGCTGGCTCTCTTCGGTCTTCTCTGGCTCAGCTACCCGCTCGGCCGGGTCCTCCTCCACAACGGCCTGAAGCTCCCGGGCGAGGCGCTGGAGCGGGCGGGCGCCCTCTGGATGGGGACCCTCTTCATCCTCTGCTCGTGGCTGCTCGCCGCGGACCTCCTGACCGGTTTCGGCTTCCTCTTTCCCCGCGCCGTGCTGACGGCCCGGAAGGCTGGGGTCCTGATCGGCCTCGTCCTCTCGCTCTTCGCGACGGTCCAGGCGCTGCGCGGTCCGCGGGTGGTCCGGTACGAGACGAGGATCGCCGGACTCGCACCAGAGCTGGACGGCCTCCGGATCGTCCAGCTCTCCGACCTCCACCTCGGGAGCCTCCTGGGACGGCGCTGGCTGGAGGCGCGCGTGGAGCAGGTCGAAGCGCTCCGGCCGGACCTCCTGGTCGTCACGGGCGACCTGATCGACAGCGAGGTGGCGCCGGTCCGGCCCCTCGCTCCGCTCCTCCGGCGCCTCTCGGCCCCGCTCGGCGTCTGGGGCGTGACCGGAAACCACGAGTTCTACGCCGGGCTTCCAGCCTCCACCGCCCTCTACGCCGACGCGGGAATCCGCCTGCTCCGCGACTCGTGGGCCGAGATCCGTCCCGGCCTGGTCGTCGTCGGGGTGGACGACCTCTCGGCCCGCCGGCAGCTCGGGCTGAACGGCGACCCGGTGGCGCGGGCCTTCCAGGGCGCGCCGGACGGGACCCGGATCTTCCTCTCCCACTCGCCCCTCCGCGCGAGGGAGGCCGCCCTCGCCGGCGCCAAGCTGATGCTCTCCGGCCACACGCACGCCGGCCAGATCTGGCCCTTCACCTACCTCTGCGCGATCCCCTACCCGTACCAGGCCGGGCTCTACCGGGAGGGGGACCTGCAGCTGGTCGTCCACCGCGGGACCGGCACCTGGGGCCCGCCGATGCGCCTCTTCCTCCCCTCCGAGATCGTGGAGGTCACGCTCCGGCGCGGCTGACGACGGCGTGCGGCCGCGGAGACGGGGACCGGCGATTCACTCATAATCCCGGCACTCATGCGCCACGGGAAGAAGGTCGCCGTCGTCATGCCGGCTTACAACGCCGAGAAGACGCTCCTGAAGTCGTACATGGAGATCCCGAAGGAGTGGGTCGACGACATCATCCTCGTGGACGACGCGTCCACCGACAGGACCGCCGAGTTCGCCCGGTCGCTGGACATCCACGTGGTCGTGCACCCGAAGAACCGGGGGTACGGCGGGAACCAGAAGACCTGCTACGCCACGGCGCTCGAACGGGGTGCCGACATCTGCGTGATGGTCCACCCCGATCACCAGTACGACGCCTCGGTCCTGCCCGACCTGATCGAGCCGATCGCCCTCGGGAAGGCCGACGCGATGTTCGGGAGCCGGATGCTCGGCGGCCGCCCCATGGAGGGAGGGATGCCGAGGTGGAAGTACCTGGCCAACATCTTCCTCACGGCCATCGAGAACGCCACGTTCTACCTCTACCTCACGGAGTACCACTCCGGTCTCCGCGCCTATTCCCGCCGGTACCTCGAGGCGGTCGCCCTCGAGGAGTTCTCCGACGACTTCGTCTTCGACACGGAGATCATCGCGGCCGGCATCTGGAAGCGGATGACCATCCGCGAGGTGCCGATCGTCACCCGCTATTTCGAGGAGGCTTCGCAGATCGACTTCGCGAGGTCCTGCGTCTACGGGCTCTCGATCCTCGCCACGATGGTCCGGTTCAAGCTCCAGAAGTGGGGCTGGCGGAAGGACCCGCTGTTCCGGTGATTCCGGCCCGGAGACAATGAACGGGTGACCGCTCCCCCCGACGGGCTCCGGGCCGCGCGGATCCGGACCGTGCTGCTGGCCGCCCTCGTCCTCGCCACGGGCGCCTTCTTGAACCGGGACCTCCTGACCGGCGAAGCGACGCCGTTCTACCGCGACATCGGCACGACCCAGCGTCCCGCCCGGGACCTGTATCGCCGGCTCGGGCCCGCGAGGCTGAACCCTCACGCGTCGTTCGGACAGCCGTACTGGGGAAACCCGAATCTGGCCCTGGCCTATCCGTTCCCGAAGGGCCCCCGGTTCCTCGGGCTCCACCTGCTCTTCCACCTCGCGCTCGGGGCGGCCGGGGCCACGTTCCTCTTCGCCCGCTTCGTCAAGGCGCCGGAAGCGGCCCTGGTCGGGGGGCTCTCGTTCGCCCTCTCCGGCTACGTCGTCTCGTCGACGGCCTTCCTCAACGCCACGACGACCATCGCCTGGATTCCGTGGCTCCTTTTCTTCGTGCACCGGCTCCGGGACGCCCCCGGACGGGCCGCCCTCGCTCCGGCCGCCGGGATCGCCACCGCCGCCGCTCTCCTCGTCCTCGGGGGAGAGCCGGCGCTGGCGTCGATCGGCCTCGTCCTCGCGGTGGCCCTCGCGGCCAGCGGGCCGCGAGGCACTCGCCTTCGCTCCCTCGGGACGCTCCTGGCCGGCGGGGCGGCGGCCGCCCTGCTCCTCTCCCCGTGGCTGCTGGAGGTGCTCCGCTCGTCGGCGTTCTCGTCCCGGCGCGCGAGGGGCTTCTCCTGGGCCGAGTTCTCGGCGGTGGCCTTCCACCCCGCCCGCTTCCTGGAGACCCTCTTTCCGCTCCTCTTCGGCGACCCTTCCCTCCTCGTGGAGGGCGGCTTCTGGGGGTTCGCGGTCAACCAGGGGAATCCCCCCTACCTCGCTTCCCTTTCGCTCGGCGTCCTCCCGGCCGCTCTCGCGCTCGCGTTCGCCCTCTCGCCGCGCCGCGGCGAAGGAAGGCTCTTCGGTTGGATCGCCGCCGTCGCGCTCTTCCTCTCGCTCGTCCCGTTCCTCCCCGGCGCCCGGGGAGCCTACGAGGCGCTCCCTCCCCTGCACCTCCTCCGGTACCCGCTGAAGGCCTTCCTGGCGTTCTCCTTCGCCGTGTCGGCCCTCGCGGCCTTCGGAGCGGATCGACTCCTCGTCCCGGAGAGCCTCTCTCGCTACCGCTCCCGGGCCGCCTGGGTCCTCGTCGGGGCCTCGACCCTCCTCGCGACGGCGGCCGTTTTCGTCCGGCTCCGCCCTTCCGCCGCGATGCCCTTCCTGCTGAGCGGGTGGAACCCGGCGTGGGCTTCGTCCGCCGACACGGTCCTCGGCCCCGTCGTGGCGCGGATCCCGCTCCAGGCGGCCACCGCGGCGGTCCTCCTCCTCCTCCTCGCGTGGCTCCTCGACACGGCCCCCTCCAACCCGAGGGGGCGGGCTCTCCTGGTGGTCGGAGTGGCCGCCGAGCTCCTGGCGGGGGCCCGGCCCCTCCTCCCGCGGGTGCCCTCCGCCCGGCTGGAGAAAGCCCCGCCGCTCGTCGAGCGCGCGGCCGCGATCCCCGGAAGGGTGTTCGAGCGGACCGGAAAGGACCTCGACCCCGTGCGGCGGGGGCTCTTCGGACGGGTCTGGGAGGACGGGCACGCGTCGCTCGCCGTCGCCCAGTGGTCGCAGGGGTGGGCGCTCGCCGGATCCCCGTTCGGCCTCCGGTACGCCTACGACAAGGACCCGGACGGGAGCTACTCCTACCTCGGCCGCATCGCGACGGACCTGGTGATCTCCCGGGACTGGCCCCTGCGGCTCAAGTGGCTCCGCGCCTCCGGCGTCGGCTCGGTGATCGCCAGCGACGTCCCGGCGGAGCAGCCCGGGCTCGCTCCCGTCTTCGTCGAGGGACGAGCCGGCGTCCCGGCCGTACTCTTCCGCCTGACCGAGCCGCTGGCCGGCGTCCGCAGGGTCGGCCGGGTCGTCGGATCCCGGTCGGTGACGGAGGCCGCCGCCCTCTTCGAGGCGCCCGGATTCGACCCGGCCACCGACGCCGTGGTCGCCGGCACGCCGCCCCCCGGAACGGCCCCGGACCGCGAGGCGGACGCGCGCGTCCTGGAGGAAGGGCCCGACCGCCTGGCCGTCTCCACCTCCGGCTCGTCGGCGGGATTGCTCGTGGTCGACCGTTCCTTCACGCCGAGGGTACGGGCCGAGGTGAATGGAGCGGCGGCGAAGGTCTTCGCCGCCTACGTGCACCTCGTCGGAGTGCCGGTCCCCCCGGGACCCGCCACCGTCCGGATCTCCCTCGCTCCCTGAGGGCCCCGGCGGTCTCCCGGCCGGCCCCGTGCCCGGACCGAGTCTCTGTGCTAGCGTGAGGCCGCCGGCCCGCGCGGCCAGCGCCGCCGGGCACGAACGTCCGGCCAGGAGAAAGAACGTGAGAACAACCGTCGCCCCGATCGTCGTCCTCCTTCTCCTCGCTTCCTGCGGGAAGAAGAGCGAGCCCGCCAAGAGCCCGGTCGCTCCCGAGTCCGCTCACGCCCCGTCCAGCGCCTCCGCGCCGCCGGCCGAGGCGATCGCCGGGAAGCAGCCCCCCGCCGACCCCCTCCACGCCGGGGCGGCCACCCAGGACCCGCACGCCGGGATGGAACGTCAGGCGATCAACCCCGGAACCGGCCGCAAGGGGCGGGTCGAGGAGACGATGAACGCGGCCGGGTACACCTACCTCCGGGTGAACGAGAACGGAGCCTCCGTCTGGCTGGCCGTGATGGAGGTCCCGGTGAAGGTCGGGGACCGGGTGGAGTTCCCCGACACGCAGCCGATGACCGGGTTCAGGAGCAAGACGCTGAACCGGACCTTCGACTCGATCCTGTTCGTCCCGGGCGTCCGCGTCGAGAGATCGAAGTGACCGCCGCTCCGGCCTCGGACCCTTCCCCTCTGGTCGGGGTGATCATGGGGAGCCGGAGCGACTTCGAAACGCTCTCCCCCGCCTGCGACGTCCTGCGGGAGCTGGAGGTCCCGTTCGAGACCCGGGTCGTCTCCGCTCACCGGACGCCGGACCGGATGTTCGAGTACGCGGCGACCGCCGAGGAGCGGGGCCTCCTCGTCATCATCGCCGGGGCCGGCGGCGCGGCCCACCTCCCGGGGATGGTCGCCGCGAAGACGCTCGTCCCCGTGCTGGGCGTCCCCGTCGCCGCCACGCTCCTGAACGGCGTCGACTCCCTCCTCTCGATCGTCCAGATGCCGAAGGGAGTCCCCGTCGGCACGCTCGCCATCGGGAAGCCGGGGGCGGCGAACGCGGGCCTCCTCGCGGCCGAGATCGTCGCGCTCGGCCGCCCCGACGTGCGCGAGCGCCTCCGGACCTGGCGCGCCGCCCGCGAGCGCGAGGTCCTGGAGTCCACGCTCCCTTGACGGGACCCGTCCTCCCGGGCGCCACGCTCGGAATCCTCGGCGGCGGCCAGCTGGGCCGGATGACGGCGATGTCGGCCCGGACCCTCGGCTACAACGTCGAGGCCCTCGACCCGGACCCCTCCTGCGCCGCGCGCTTCGTCGTGGACCAGTGCCACACCGCGGGGTTCGACGACGCCGAGGCCGCCGCCGTCCTCGCGAAGGGGTGCGACGTCGTGACGCTGGAGATCGAGAAGATCTCCCTGGCGAGCCTGGACGCCGCCGCGCGGTACGCCCCCGTCCGCCCCGGGTCGGCCGTCCTCTCGGTCATCCAGGACCGGGGCCGCCAGAAGGAGTGGCTGGAGGGCCAGGGCTTTCCCGTCGGGCCGTGGAGGCTGGCCCGGACCGGGGCCGAAGCCGGGGCCGCGGTGGAGGCGCTCGGAGGCCGCTGCTTCGTCAAGGCCGTCAGCGGCGGCTACGACGGCCGGAGCCAGGTCGAGACGTCGAGCGCCTCCGAAGCCCCGGCCGCCTGGGCCGCTCTCGGTGACGAGACGTGCGCCGTCGAGAAGGCGCTCGACCTCGAGAAGGAGATCTCCGTCCTGGTGGCCCGGCGTCCGTCGGGCGCCATGGCGGTCTACCCCCCGTCGCTCAACCACCACGAGGAGCGGATCCTGGAGTGGGCCGTGATGCCAGGGCCGATCCCGCGCTCCCTCGCCCGGCGCGCCGAGGCGCTCGCGAGCGCGATCGCCGCGGCGCTCGGCGTCGAGGGGCTCCTCGCCGTGGAGTTCTTCCTCCAGAAGGACGGGTCGCTGGTCGTGAACGAGCTCGCGCCGCGCCCGCACAACACCTTCCACACCACCGAGGTGGCCTGCGTCACCAGCCAGTTCGAGCAGGTGGTCCGGGCGGTCTGCGACCTCCCGCTCGGTTCGGTCGAGGTGACGCGGCCGGGCGCCATCGTCAACCTCCTGGGAGACCTCTGGGCAGAGGGGGAGCCGGCGTTCGGTGCGGCGCTCGCCCTTCCCGGTGTCCGTCTCCACCTCTACGGAAAGCGCGCGGCCCGGCCGGGCCGGAAGATGGGCCACCTCTCCGCCGTCGCGTCGACGGCCGACGCGGCCGTCGAGCTCGTCCTTCGCGCGAAGGAAGCGCTCACGCGATGACCCTCCTCGACTGGGGCATCGTCGCCCTCTACTTCGCCCTCTCGATCGGCGTGGGGATGAAGTTCACGAGGAAGGGCGGCGAGTCGCTCGAGGAGTACTTCGTCGCTGGGCGGAAGGTCTCCTGGTGGCTGGCGGGCTCCGCGATGATCGCCACCACCTTCGCCGCCGACACGCCGCTCGTCGTCACCGGCCTCGTCGCCGCCCACGGGGTGGCCGGGAACTGGCTCTGGTGGAACATGGTGATGAGCGGGATGCTGACGGTCTTCCTCTACGCGCGGCTCTGGCGGCGCGCGCGGGTGATGACCGACGTGGAGTTCGTCGAGATCCGCTACGGCGGCCGCCCGGCCACGTTCCTCCGGGGCTTCCGCGCCCTCTACCTCGCCCTCCCGATCAACCTGATCATCCTCGGGTGGGTGACGCTCGCGATGGTGAAGATCCTGAACGTCGCGCTCGGCATCCAGCCCCTCTGGGCGGTGGGCCTCTGCTTCGTCGTGACCGTCGCCTATTCCGCCGCCGCCGGCATGTGGGCCGTCCTCTGGACCGACCTGATCCAGCTCGTCATCAAGATGTCGGCGGTGATCGCCCTGGCCACCTTCGCCGTCCGGAAGGTCGGCGGCATCGGCGCCCTGAAGACCGGCCTGGCCTCCCGCTTCGGGACGACGGACGCCGCCATCTCGTTCCTCCCCCCCGCCGGCTCCGTCTGGATGCCGACCATCGCGGTCCTCGTCTTCCTCGGCGTCCAGTGGTGGGCCGCGTGGTACCCGGGCGCCGAGCCGGGAGGCGGGGGGTACGTCGCCCAGCGGATCTTCTCGGCCCGGACGGAGCGGGACGGCCTCCTGGCGACCCTCTTCTTCAACGTGGGTCACTACGCCCTCAGGCCGTGGCCCTGGATCGTCACCGGCCTTTGCACCGTCCTCCTCTACCCGGGCGGCGTCATGGTGAACGGGCACCTGGACGTGGAGGCCGCCTACGTGCAGGCGATGGTCGACCTGATGCCGGCCGGCTGGAAGGGGTTCATGCTGGCGGGCTTCGCGGCGGCCTACATGTCGACGGTCGCGACCCACCTCAACTGGGGGGCGAGCTACCTCGTCAACGACGTCTACCGCCGGTTCCTGAAGCCCCGGGCTTCCGAGCAGCACTACGTCCTCGTCTCGCGCCTGGCGACCGTCTTCCTCTTCGTGGCGTCGGTCGGGGTCACGTCCCAGCTCGACTCCATCGAGAAGGCGTGGAGGTACCTCCTCGCTCTCGGCAGCGGGACCGGCCTCGTCCTGATCCTCCGCTGGTACTGGTGGCGGATCAACGCGTGGAGCGAGATCAGCGCGATGGTCGTGTCCGGAGCGGTCTCCATGGCCGCGTTCAGGCTGATCCAGAACCCGTATGCGAAGACCGACTCCCGCTTCGGCGGGGAGGAGTTCCGCGTCCAGGCCATCGTGATGCTGGTGACGGTCGTGGTGTCGACCGTCGCGTGGCTCGCGGTCACGTTCCTGACGAGGCCGGAGACGGACGAGAAGCTCGCGGCCTTCTACGAGAGGGTCCAGCCCGGCGGCCGGGGCTGGCGGGCCGTGGCGCTCCGGTGCGGCCTCGCCGAGTCCCCCGCCGAATCGGGGACCTCGCCCTTCCTCCTCTGGGCGCTCGGGGTCGTCCTCGTCTACTCGGCCCTCTTCGGCCTGGGGAAGCTCGTCTTCGGCGAGATCCCTCTCGGACTCGGCCTCCTCGCGGTGGCGGTCGCGGCGTTCGTCGTGATCATCCGGAACATCGACAGGCGCTGAGTCCTCCCCGCCCGGGCTACTTCCTCTTCACGACCGGCTGACCGTCTCCCACCGGGACCGGCGTCCGGGCGACGGGCGTGCAGGGGGACGGCACGAAGACGTTGGTGATCGCGATCGTGTCCAGGAAGAACCCCTCGAACTCGGTCCCGGGGTCGCTCGAGAAACGCCACCGGATCAGGACGGTCTTCCCGTCGTACTTCGGGGAGAGGTTCGTCTGGTACCTCGTCCACGAGGTCAGGCCCGAGTTGTCCGCGGGTCCCGTGAACGCCCCCTGCGTGCTGAGGTACGCGCAGGCGTTCACCGGGGGGCTGCCGGTCTGGAAGAAGGTGTCCGGGTAGCCCGCCGGGGCGGTGGGCGGAAGGTCGTCCCAGGATCTCCCTCCGTCCGTCGAGATCTCCAAGACCACGCCGTCCCACTGGAACTCGAGGTTGTACCTCGCCCAGTAGGAGAGGACGGAGCCGGTCCCGAGCGACAGCGACGGCGTCGTCAGGGACGCGCAGGTGTCGGACCTGTAGTTCGCTCCGTCGGAGGCGTTGTGATAGCTGTAGGTCCCCGCCTGGGCCTGGGTGCTCGTCAGCTGCCAGGGAGCCATTGCCGAGAGCCAGGCCGTGCCGTCTCCCCCTCCGTCGGTGAAGGTCCCGAGAGGACCGGGCGAGCCGGCCGGAGTGGCGAAGAGGCGGACGAGGTTGCCCTCCTCGTTTCCGCCGTTCGGGCCCGTGCCGAAGGACGCGGCTTCCTCGGCCCGCACGACGTAGTGGTAGGTCACCGCCGGCGCGAACCCGGGGGCCCGGTCGTCCCAGCTCGTCCCCGAGACGACCGAGGCGCGAAGGGTGTCCCGGTTCGGAAGGAAGCCCGGGGTCGTGGAGCGGTAGACGTTGTAGGTGATCGCGGCGGAGGGGGAGCAGGACGGAGTCGCGGCGGCCCACGTGACGTGGACGCGACACGCCGGCGACCCCGCCACGGCGGAGACGATGCCGCCGAACGCGGGGACCAGGTCGCACCCGCCCGCCGGCGTCAGCGGGACGCAGGAGGAGACGGGGCCCTCGCCACAGGCATCGGCGCCGCGGAGCCGGTACCCGTAGGTCCTGCCTCCTTCGGCCCGGGCGTCGGTGTAGGTCGACCCCGTGGCGGACCCGACGTACTGGAAGCTGCCGGCCGCCGCACCGCAGCCGCCCTCGACCCGGTAGACCTGGGTCGCCGTGGCGCCGGGCGCGGGGGTGAACGAGAGATTGGCTCCCATGGCGGGATGGCTCACGGCCTGGAGCCCCGTCGGAGCGGCCGCCACGCCGCTGCTGCAGGCGCCGGACGAGGCGACGAGGGCGAATCCCTGCCGGTCGGTGTACGAACGGCCGTTGCCCGGCACGTCCCTCGCCGTCACCTTGATCGTGTAAGTCCCGGCCGGCGGGTTCGAGAGCCGGACCTGCTCCACGTTGTTCACCCGGTCGGCCGCCCCCCCCTCGACCGACTCGCCCGAGGCGGGGTCGAGGACGTTCCCGAGCCACGTGCGGGAGGAGGCCGACACCGACAGGTCGAGGTCGTTGACCAGGACCCGGGCCGCGCCCAGCGTTCCCTCCGGGTCGGACCAGACCAGCGTCACGCGGAGCTCCTGGCCCGCCGGCACCGTCACCGCGAACGACCGCGTCTCTCCGGTGAGGAGTCCCACGGGGCCGGCCAGGTTCCAGACCCGGAGTTTCCGGCTGTCCCCGTCGAAGTAGAGGTTGTTGTCCAGGAAGACCCGCCCCCAGCCGTAGTTGCCGTTCCCGAACGCTCCCGGCGCGGGAAGCGGCAGCGTCCCGTTCAGGAGGACCGCCTTCACGAGGGCCGCCGGGACCTCGAACGCGTCGGCCGCGGTCTTCCTCCCGGTGGGATAGAAGCCCGTGGAGAAGTACTCGCGCAGCAGCGCCGCCCCCCCGGCCGCGGTCGGACAGGCCATCGACGTCCCCGAGAGCGACTTCGTCGAGCAGTTGAAGTCGGAGTGGCTGCTGTCCCCCGCCGCCGAGACGATGGAGCTCCCCGGCGCCATCAGGTCGGGCTTCGTGCGGCCGTCGCTGGTGGGACCACGGCTCGAGAACGAGGCCGCCGACGTCGAGGCGCCGTGGAGGAGCGCCCCGACGGCGATCGCGTTCTTCGCGTTCGCCGGCGATCCCGTCGTCTGGGCCCTGGGGCCCGAATTTCCCGCCGAGAAGAAGATCGCCATCTCCTCGTGGTCGGAGAGGAACCGGTCGACGATCCAGTCGTCCGTCGTGTACGCGCCTCCCGTGTCGCCTCCCCAGGAGTTGGAGTGCACGCGCGCTCCCCCCTGCAGGGCCTGGAGAAAGAGCGCGCCGATGTCGTTCAGGCCGTCGAGGCATCCGGTGGTGTCGTTTCCGACGTCCTGGAAGAGGAGCTGCGCATTCGGGGCCATCCCGTCGCCCGTGTCGACGCCGGGGTCGGAGGGGCTGGACGGGGTGAGGAAGTTGTCGCCGACGGCCGTGGCGCTCGTGTGCGTGCCGTGGAACACGTTGCTCGACGTGTCGCAGGCCGCGTCGTTGTCGTAGGCGGTGGCCCCCGGCTGGACCCAGTAGCCGATCACCTTCCGGTCGGGGAAGAGCGGTCCGAGGGCCGGCGGGACGGTGTTGCTGGCGTCCGTCACCGCTCTCACCCCGTTGAGGTTCGAGAAAAAGCACATGTCCGAGTCGCAGCCGGAGTCGGACACCGCCACGATCTGCCCGGTGCCGGTCAGGCCTTGCGCGAAGAGGGTCCTTCCCCCGGGACTCGGAGCATTTCCCTGGATCGGCCCCGACGACTCGACGTTGTGGAGGACCTTCGGCACGTGGGGCTCGAGCCACGCGACGCCGCCGAGGGAGGCCGCCCTCTTCAGGAACGTCTCGCGGAGGCTCGGCGGAACGGCGAGCCGCGCCACCGGGAAGGAGGGGTCCCGGGAGACGAAGGTCCGCGCGGCGGCCGGGAACTCCGTGACGAGGGCCTGCGACAGCTCGTCCGCCGAGGCGTCGGGGAACGCGACGAGCGTGATCTCGGGACGGAACGGCTCGCCCGGCCAGAGACGGGGAGAGACCCGGAAGCCCGGCGCCCACTCGCCGACCCACCGGACGGCGGGGTGGGCGGTCAGGAGGCGCAGGCTCTCCGGAGTGAGGCGGACCTGGAAGGCCCCGTCGGGGACGTAGCCGAAGAAGCGGACTCCCGCGGACTCCAGCTCCTTGCGGGCCGCGGCCTGCCCGGGCGCGAACTGCACGAGACCGTACGCCGGCTCCCCGGCGGCCTCGACCTCCAGGTTCACCGCCGCGTAGTCGAGCCGCTCCTTCAGAGGGTCGAACTCGCCCGATTCCAGCCGCACCTTCGGCCCCCCGGACTCGACCGGCGTCCGGGGAGCCTGGGAGGCCGACCGGACCGGCACGCGCGTCAGGCCCGCCGGGGACCTGAGGGCCGGCTCGCCGGCGAGCGCCGCCGCGGCAGAAAGGAGGATTCCGAGCAGGAGCAATCGGTTCGGTCGCATCGCGCTGCAATGTACCAGAGGGGGGCGGGCCCGACCTCGTTTACGATCGGCCGGATGAGACCCTCCTCCCTGTCGTCCTCCGCGATCGTCGCCCTCCTCCTCCTCGGGGGGCCTCTTCCCGCCGCGGCTCCTCCGGCCGCGGAGGCGGGAGCCGCGCCAGGCCCGGCGTCCGCGGCGCCCACGGCGGCGGCCGTCCTCCAGAAGGCGCGGGCCGCCGCCGGGAAGAGGAACGTCTTCGTCGCCTTTCACGCCTCCTGGTGCATCTGGTGCAAGGCCCTCGAGAAGCTGACCCTCCTGCCGGGCACGAAGCCGGTCTTCGACCGGTACTACACCGTGGCGTGGCTGACGGTGGACGAGCGGACCTCCCGCAAGTCCCTGGAGAACGCCGGCGCCGACGAGGTGCGCACCCGGCTCGGAGGCGACGGCGTGGCCCTTCCGTTCTATGGCGTCGTCGACCTCGAGGGGAAAGTGCTCGCGACGTCGGCGCGGCGCGGCCTGGACGGGAAGAAGGAGAACGTCGGCTTCCCCGCCGCTCCCGACGAGGTCGAGGACTTCCTGGCCATCTTCCGCGCGGGAGCCCCCGACCTCACCGAGAGCGAGGAGAAGGCCCTCGTGGACGGGATCGCCTCGCTCGCGAAGCGCTGAGCGCGCCTCTTTCCCGCAGGGAGGTGGCCCGCGTCACGGGAGTCGACAGCGGACCCTCCGACAGCCGCTTTTCCGGCTCGATAATGACGGGGTCTCGAGGAGAGGAGGATCTCATGCGCTCATCCCCGTGCCGGCGGTGGAGTCCGGTCCTGGCCGCACTGGCGGCCGTCGGCAGCCTGGCGTCGGCGCCCCCCCTCCAGGCGGGATTCTCCGGAACGGACGTCTTCATCCCCGCCAGCGCCAGGGCCGCCGGGGCCCCCCCATCCCAGTTCACCTCCACACTCTGGATCACGAACCTGTCGTCGAGCATCTCCGCGAACGCCCGGCTGAAGTTCTACGAGCGGGACACCTCCAACACCTCGCCCATCACCGTGCCGGTGTCGATCGCGCCCGGGGAGACGAAGAAGTACGAGAACGTCGTCCAGACCGTCTTCGGGCTGTCCGGCGCCTCCGGAGCGATCCGGATCCAGTCGGACATCGAACTCCTCGCCTCGTCCCGGACCTACAACCTCCCCTCCGGCTCCGACATCAGGGACGCCAACGGGCTCTTCTTCACCGGCATCCCGCAGTCCTTCGCGATCGGTTCGGGAGAGACCTCCAGCCTCCAGGGGGTCTCGCAGGGAGGGGCCGAGGACTTCCGGTACAACTTCGGGATGGTCGAGACGGCCGGCAGTCCCGTGACGGTGCGGATCAGCGTCCGGAATCCCGACGGTACCCTGATCGGCACCAAGGACTACCCGGTCCAGGCGTTCGAGGCGAAGCAGTTCGGCGTCGCCGACGCCGCGCCCGGGATCTCCACCGCCAACGGGCGCCTCGACGGCTCGGTGATCGCGGGGTCGGGAGCGGTCCTCCTGTACGGCACCGGCGTCGCCAACGGGTCCCAGGACTCGATCGGCTTCGAGATGAGCTTTCGGAACTCCCTCCTGTCGGCCGGCGTGACCAGCCTGAACACCTTCACGGGGCCCGTGACGATCGCGGGCGGCAGCGGGATCGCCGTCTCGCCGGCGGACGGGAACCAGATCGTGATCTCGGCCACCGGGACCGGCCTGACCCTTCCCTTCTCGGGCAGCGCCCCCTCCCAGATCAACTCGGCGGTCTTCGCGGTGAGCACTCCCGGGACCTCCCTCGGCAGCAGCGCCGTCACGGGGAGCGTCATCTCGGGCGCCCCGGGCAGCGGCTCCGCCGGCGTCATCGGCTCCAACGGCGGCCTGGGAGCCACCGGGAGCGGCGTCTACGGGCAGCACTCGGCCGGCGGTAACGGGGTCTACGGCTATGCCCCCTCGGGCAAGGGGGTCTACGGGACGAGCGGGAGCAACTACGGCGTCTACGGCACCTCCTCCACCTTCGGCATGCGCGGACAGCAGGGGTCCGCCACCGGGTGGACCCTCCCGTCGAACCAGGCCGGCGTCTGGGGCGACAGCAGCGCGGGGTACGGGGTCTTCGGGACGAGCGACACCGGCGCGGGCGTGACCGGCGTCAGCTCGTCGAAGTGGGGCGTCCAGGCGCTGGGTTACAGCACCGGCGTCGCGGCCGCCGCCCTGGGGGCCGTCACGACGGTTCCCGGGGGATACGCGGCCTACCTGAACGGCTCCGTCCAGGTGACGGGATCGCTCTCCAAGGGGGGCGGCTCCTTCAGGATCGACCACCCGCTCGACCCGGAGAACAGGTACCTCTCCCACTCGTTCGTCGAGTCGCCGGACATGATGAACATCTACAACGGCGTCGCCGTGCTGGACTCGAAGGGCGAGGCGTCGGTCCCGCTCCCGCCCTGGTTCTCGGCCCTGAACCGCGACTTCCGCTACCAGCTGACCTGCGTGGGAGGGTACGCACCGGTCTTCATCTCCCGCGAGGTCGAGAACAGCTCGTTCCAGATCGCGGGAGGGAAGCCGGGGCTGAAGGTCTCCTGGCAGGTGACCGGCATCCGCCAGGACGCCTGGGCCAACGCGAACCGCATCCCGGTCGAGGAGGCCAAGGGGGCCGTCGAGCGCGGGCACTACCTCCACCCCGAGGCCTTCGGCCAGCCCGAGGAGAAGGGCGAGGACTGGGCCAGGAATCCCGAGCTGATGAAGGAGATGAAGCAGCGGCGGGAGGCCCTCGCCTCCGAGCGCCAGTAGCCCGCCGCCGCTTCTCCTGCTCCCTATTCCGCCCTGGTCAGTAGGTGAGCGCGGCCGCCCACGCGCCGGTGAAGTCGTAGTGGACGGAGGTGCTGGCGCAGCTCGCGGCGGAGGCCGGCCGGCTGAAGTTCAAGGTGCCGGTGATCCCGGTGGAGGTGAAGACGACCGTCCCGGTCCAGTTGCCGGTGTTCGGGGCGGAGTCCCCTCCCGAGAACGCGATCGAGCCGTCCGAATGCTTGGTGAAGACGGTGTTCCCCCCGGACGTGGTGGACGGGGAGGCCTGGTACCAGTAGAGGTAGTTGCAGCTGTCCGGAACGGCGGAGAACGCCATGTACTGGACGGCGGCCCCGAACAGGTCGACGCGCGCCGTCATGCCGTACGGGTCCTGGGCGCTCTTGAAGACGATCCCGTAGACGCCGTCCTTGACGCCGGTGGAGCCGCCCACCGTCTTGGTCGGCGGCGCGTAGTTCAGGGAGGAGATCGCGTTGTCGATGATGGAGGTTCCGACGACGACCGGCCCGCCGCTCTTCACCGTCACAACGACGAAGAGGTTCTGGTCCGGCCCCGCGTAGCCGTACGCCGCCGCGATGTCCCCCAGCTGCGCCGCGGCGAGGGCGGCGAGCGTGTAGTCGCGCTGCCCGATCACCGTCCCGTCCTGCTTCTTGAGCGCCACGTTGACGATCGACGTCGTGGCGACGGTGTTCAGCATGATGAAGTTGCACCGGAACCCGGAGGTCCGGTCCGGCGAGGCGGCGATGTACGGAATGTAGCCCGTGTCCCCGGTGCCGATCGCCTGGTCGTCCACCTGCGCAGGGATCGAGAAGCCGTAGGTGCCCGGCTTGCCGGTGGAGCTGACGGCGTTCGCCACGTACGTCCGGGAGAGGACCGAGACCGGCTGGTCGGAGACGACCTTGATGCCGCCCGCGACGATCCCGAACGGCCCCGCGCCGCCGAACTTGGTCCCGATGACGTCCTCGATCGGGAGCATCTGGCCGGCGGGAACCTGGACGGTCACCGAGACGGCGCTGGTGTTGTCGCCCGTCGCGGCGTTGTTGCCGTCGATCGGCGACTGGGCCAGGTACGTCAGCGTGACGTTCGCCGTGCTCGCCCCTGGATTCACGATCCGGAGCGAGCTGACGAAGCTCTCGCCTCCCGCGCCGGTCGCCTTCGCCGTCGCGAGGACCCACTGCTTCGTCGAGGGGCTGTCCGCGAAGACGGGGAGGGCGAGAGCCAGGGCCAGGGCTGCCAGGGCCGACGATCTGAGCGATTTCACGTGGTTGCCTCCTGTTTTCGGGGACGGGAATCTTCCGACCCCGGACCCCGGGGATTCTGCCATGCCGGACGGAAACACGAGGGACCGCCCCCGGTCCTCGCTACACTCGTAAGTGTGACACCGATGATCGATCCCCCGTTCCGTCCCCTGGCCCTGGCCGCCGTGGAGCGCCTCACCCGGTATTTCGACTCGCTCGAGTCGCGCCCCGTCCTCGCCAGGACCGCACCGGGAGAGGTCCTCGCCCGGATCCCGGCGGAGGCCCCTGAGGAAGGGGAGCCGTGGGAGGCGATCGAGCGCGACCTGGACGGCTTGATCGAGCCGAACCTGACCCACTGGCAGCACCCCGGGTACCTCGCCTACTTCGCCACCACCGGGTCGGCGCCGGCCATCGTCGGGGACTTCCTGGCGGCGGGGTACAACCAGGTCGGGATCCTCTGGAGGACCTCTCCCGTCCTGACGGAGCTGGAGCAGGGGATGGTCCGCTGGCTGATCCGGCTGGTCGGGCTTCCGGACAGCTTCGACGGGCAGCTCGCCGACACGGCCTCCGGCGGGTCGCTGATCGCCCTCGCGGCGGCCCGCGAGCAAGCGTTCCCCGACGTCCGGAAGACGGGGCTCGCGTCGCTCCCCCCGGGGGTCGTCTACTGCTCGGAGCTGGCCCACTCGTCGATCGACAAGGCTTGCGTGGTCCTGGGTTTCGGCCTCTCCGGGCTCCGGAAGATCCCGGTGGACGCGGAGTTCCGGATGGACGTCGGCCTCCTCGCCCGGGCCGTCGCGGAGGACCGCGCGAGGGGACTGCGACCCATCGCCGTCGTCGCCACGGCCGGCACGACCACCGTGACGTCGGTCGATCCCCTCCCCGCCGTGGCCGACCTCTGCGAGCGGGAGGGGCTCTGGATGCACGTGGACGCCGCGTACGCCGGCTCGGCCGCCTCGCTCCCGGAGCTTCGCCCCCTCTTCTCCGGGTGGGAGCGGGCCGACTCCGTGATCTTCAATCCCCACAAGTGGATGCTCGTGCCGCTGGAGTGCACCGGCCTCTTCTTCCGGAGGATGGAGCGGGTCCGGCGGGCGTTCTCCGTGGTCCCGAACTACCTCGAGACCCCCGAGGGGGCGGCGGGTGTGCGCGAGTACATGGACTACGGCGTCCAGCTGGGACGCCGCTTCCGCGCTCTGAAGCTCTGGATGATGCTCCGGACTTTCGGGGCGGAAGGGGTCCGCGCGACGATCCGGGAGCACGTCGCCCTCGCCCGCCGCCTGCGGGAAGTGATCGGGTCGGAGCCCGGCGTCGTCCTGGCCGCCCCGACCCCCTTCTCGGTCGTGGCGTTCCGCTGGGCGCCGGCCGGGCTCTCCCCGGCCGAGGCCGACGGGGCGAACCGCCGGATCCTCGAGAGGATCAACGCCGACGGCCGCACCTTCATCTCCCACGCGACCGTGGAGGGGAGGTACACCCTCCGCGTCGCGGTGGGAAACGCCCGGACCGGCTGGAAGCACCTCGAGGCGTTCCTGGAGGCCTTTCGAGTGGGGATCGCGGCCGAGAGCGGCTCGCGGAGGCAGGATCGTTCCGCAGGCCCGGCCAGAGGCTGACTCGTGGGGATGGACAGGGGGATCGCCCGATCCGGCTGGCCGCCGCCGTCGAGGTGCCGATGCCGATTCTCACCGGCTTCGTCCCGTGATCGGAGAGAATGGGATCGGGGCCGGCCCGTCGACGACCACCGACCCCTCAGGAGGAGCCCGGCATGTCCCGCCACGAAGAGCTGAATCGGGTCTTGCGTGGCCTTCTCTCCGGATCTCCGGAGATCGAGGCCGCGGCCATCGTCTCCGACGACGGCCTGGCCGTGGCCAGCGCGCTTCCGCCGCAGACCGAGGAAAGCCGCGTCGCCGGCTTGAGCGCCCTCCTCCTCTCGCTCGGGACACTGGTCGCCAGGGAGCTGGGGCGGGAAGGGCTCGAGCAGGTTCTCATCCGGGGGACGAAGGAGAAGTGCATCGTGATGGTCAACGCCTCGCCCGGTACCTTCCTGATCGCCCTGACCACGCAGGAAGCGAAGCTCGGAGTCGTCTCCCTCGACCTGAAGAGGGCCGTGGCCGAGGTCACGAAGGTCCTGTGACGAGGAGCGCAACCGTGCCTTCACTGAAGCTGTACGACGACGGGACTCACCGGAACCTGATGCTGGAGGATTACGGCCACGGCCAGATGGTCCAGGCCAACCAGCATCTGATCGTCCACGACGGCGAAGGGATGATCCTGGACCCGGGCGGGCACAAGGTCTACAACCGGGCGCTCTCGGAGACCACGCTCCTCCTGGGCCGCTCCACGCTGAAATACATCTTCCTCTCCCACCAGGACCCCGACATCGTGGCCGCCGTGAACGGCTGGCTGATGACGACCGACGCCGTCGCCTACGCGTCTGCCCTGTGGCTCCGGTTCATCCCCCACTTCGGCCTCGACTCCCTGGTCATCGACCGGCTCAGGCCGATCCCGGACGAGGGGATGCACCTCCAGCTCGCCGGCTCGGACCTGATCATCCTCCCCGCCCACTTCCTCCACTCACCCGGGAACTTCAGCGTCTACGACCCGGTCTCGAAGATCCTCTACAGCGGCGACCTCGGGGCGTCCCTGGGGATGGACTACCAGGAGGTGGGGGACTTCGCGGGGCACGTCAAGTACATGGAGGGGTTCCATCGCCGCTACCTCGCGTCGAGGAAGGCGATCCGCGCGTGGGTCGACATGATCCGCACGCTCGACGTCGAGACGATCGCGCCGCAGCACGGCGCTCTCTTCCGCGGCCGGGAGATGTCCGGCCGGTTCCTCGAGTGGCTCCACGGCCTGGAGTGCGGGGTCGACCTGATTCCCGAGAGATACCTCGTTCCCGATCGGTGAGCGGCTTCGATCCGTCCGGCCACCCGGTCCGACCAAGGAGACGAACATGGCGTCCATCACCCTTTTCCAGAACGCGAACCACCGGAACATCCTCCTCGAGGATTTCGGCCACGGACAGGCGGTCCAGGCGAATCAGCACCTGATCATCCACGAAGGCGCCGGGATGATCCTCGACCCGGGGGGACACAAGGTCTACACGCGGGCCATGTCCGAATCGACCGCACTCCTGGGCGACGGCGAGCTGAAGCTGATCTTCTTCTCCCACCAGGACCCCGACGTCCTGGCCGCCGCGAACGGCTGGATGATGACGACGGAAGCGACCGCCTGGATCTCCGCCCTCTGGGTCCGCTTCGTCCCCCACTTCGGGCTGGACCAGCTCGTCCTGGACCGGCTGAAGGCGATCCCGGACGAGGGGATGCGGCTCGATCTCGGCGGCTCCGAGCTCCTCGTCCTCCCCGCCCACTTCCTCCACTCGCCCGGGAACTTCCAGGTCTACGACCCGGTCTCCCGGATCCTCTACAGCGGCGACCTCGGGGCCTCCCTCGGCATGAGCTACCAGGAAGTGCCGGACTTCAAGGCGCACCTCCCCTACATGGAAGGGTTCCACCGGCGCTACATGGCCTCGAACAAGGCTCTCCGGTCCTGGGCCGAGATGGTCCGCGGCCTCGACCTCGAGATGATCGCGCCGCAGCACGGCGCGTTCTTCCGGGGCAAGGAGATGGTCCGCCAGCTCGTCGACTGGTGCGCCGAGCTCCAGGCCGGCGTCGACATCCTCCCGCCCTTCCGGATCCCGCGGTAGAAAGGGCCCGGGCTCGCCGGGCCGGACGCCGGGGTGGGGGGGGGGACGAGCGGGTCGACACCTTCCTCGAGAATAGGGATACTGGGGAGGCCAGGAGTCGACCCCGGTTCAGCGAGAGGGCATGAACGCACAGCTTTTCGAGAAGGCCGTCGAGACCATGCAGCTCGGCGTCACTTTCACTGACTTTTCGGGACGGATCCTGTACACGAACCAGGCCGAGGCCGACCTGCACGGCTACACGCGCGAGGAGCTGATCGGCCGGCACGCACGCCTCTTCTCCCCCCCCGAGGCGTGGAACCCGCTCACCCCCGACCGCGCCCGGGCCGCCGGGCGCTGGAAACGCGAGCGCCTCAACGTCCGGAAGGACGGCACGACCTTCCCCGTCCAGCTCCTGTCCGACATCGTGACCGACACGGCCGGGAACCCCGCCGGAATCGTGACGACCTGCGAGGAGATCTCGGAGCGGTACGTCCGGGCCTTCCGGCTCTCGGCCGCCGGAATGGCCCTCCTGGACCTGGAGGGCCGGCACGTCCACGTCAACGCCGCGTACGCCAGGCTGCTCGGACGGACCGAGGAGGAGCTACGCGCCCTGCCGATCTCGGCCGTCGTCCATCCCGACGACCTCCCGGACGTGAGAGAGGTTTCGGGGCGTGTCTTCGCGGGGGCCGCGGCCGAGACGCCGCGGGAGGTCCGGTTCGTCCACCGGGACGGCCGCCCGATCTGGGTCCTCAGGAGCGTCGCGCTCCTGCCCGGGGAGGCGGACGAGCCGGAGGGCCTGGTCACGCAGGTCCTGGACATCACCGAGAAGAAGCAGGCCGAGGACGCCCTCTCGGCGTCCGAGGAGAGCTACCGCCTCCTGTTCGAACGGAACCTCGCGGGCATCTACCGGGTCCGCCTCGACGGGACCATCCGGAACTGCAACGAGGCGTTCGCCCGGATCCTCGGGTGGGACCGGCGGGACCTGACGGGGCGGAACATCCAGTCGCTGCTCCTCGACGGCGCGTTCCGGTCGAACCTTCTCCCCCGCCTCGAGCGGACCGGGAGCCTGAGCAACGTGGAGGCGAGGCTCCGCCACCGGGACGGGAGCACGGTCTGGGTCCTCGAGAACCTGACGAAGACCGACGACCCGGCGGGCGGCGCCCCCTTCATCGAGGGGATCATCGTCGACATCACCTCCCGCAAGCGGGCCGAGGAGCAGCTCCTTCACGACGCCCTCCACGACTCTCTCACCGGCCTCGCGAACCGCACGCTCTTCATGGACCGGCTGGAGCACGTCATCCGGAGAGCCCGGCGCCAGGGATTCCTCTTCGCCGTCCTCTTCCTCGATCTGGACCGCTTCAAGCTCGTGAACGACAGCCTGGGGCACCTGTCGGGAGACCAGCTCCTCGTGTCGGCAGCCGAGAGAATCGCCTGCGCGCTCCGCACGGAGGACACCGTCGCCCGGATCGGCGGCGACGAGTTCGCCGTCCTGCTCGACGGCGTCCGCGACGTGGAGGAAGCCCGGCAGGCCGCGGCCCGCCTCCAGGCGTCCCTGGTCCGGCCGTTCGAGGCCGGCGGCCGGGGAGTCTTCGTGACGGCGAGCATCGGGATCGCCCTCGGGAACGGCGACGGGCGCCCCGACGACCTCCTCCGCGACGCCGACACCGCGATGTACCACGCCAAGGCGGCCGGCAAGGCGCAGTCCGCCGTGTTCGAGCCGGAGATGCGCGAGCGAGCCGTCGCGACCCTCCAGCTCGAGACCGCGCTCCGCCTGGGGATCGAGCGGAGGGAGTTCGAGGTCCACTACCAGCCGATCCTGTCGCTCGACGACCGGCGGATCACCGGCTTCGAGGCCCTCGCCCGGTGGCGCCACCCGGAGCGGGGGCTCCTCTTCCCCGCCGACTTCCTCGAGCTGGCGGAGGAGACGGGCCTCATCCTCCCGATCGGGGACTTCGTCCTGGAGGAGGCCTGCCGCCGGCTCCGCACCTGGCAGGACGAGTACCCCGCGACTCCGCCGCTCTCCATGAGCGTCAACCTCTCGGCGCGCCAGTTCCGCCACCCAGGCCTGTTCGGGCGGGTGCGCGACCTCCTCGCGGAGACCGGCCTCGCGCCCGGGAGCCTCACCCTCGAGATGACGGAGGGGATCCTCATCGACAGCACCGAGACCGCGCTGGAGGTCCTTTCGAAGCTCCGCTCGCTCGGGGTCAAGATCTCCCTCGACGACTTCGGGACCGGCTATTCGTCCCTCAGCTACCTCCACTGGCTGCCGCTCGACCGGCTGAAGATCGACCGCTCGTTCGTCAGCGGGATGAGCGGAAACGCGCGGGACCAGGAGATCCTCCGGACGATCACCACCCTCGCGAAGAACCTCGGGATGGACGTCGTCGCCGAGGGGGTGGAGACCGAGGACCAGGTGGCCCAGCTCCGCCAGCTGCCGTGCGGCTTCGGCCAGGGCTTCTTCTTCTCGAAGGCCGAGGGGGGCGACGCGGCGGGGGCGATGATCGCGAAGGGGATCGGCCCTCTCTCCGGGCGCTGAACGGCCTCGCCGAGCGCGGCGTCAGTCCCGGTCCACCGTCACCGTCAGGAAGTGGGTGGCGCACGAGATGCAGGGGTCGTAGTTCCGGACCGCCTGCTCGCACTGCCACCCGAGCGCCTCGGAGGGGAGGTCCAGTCGCTTCGCGACGAAGGCCTTCAGGTCGTCCTCGATCGTGGCCAGGTTCTGCGAGGTGGGCGGCACGATCCTGGCATCCTCGATGGTCCCGTCGGCAGCGATCCGGTAGCGGTGGTAGAGGATCCCGCGGGGGGCCTCCGTGCACGCGCTCCCGGTCGCGGCGCGCGGCGGGACCGGGACGGACGACGGCTCCGGAGGCTCGTAGGAGGCGAGGATCCGGAGCGCCTCGTCGATCGCCCAGAGCGTCTCCACCATCCGGACGACGATGCTCCGGAACGGGTTCCGGCAGACCGGGCCGAGGCCCGCCTTCCTGGCCGCGTCCTGGATCGACCCGGGCAGGCGGTCGAAGTTCAGGCTGTACCGGGCCAGCGGCCCGACGAAGTAGTGTCCCCTCCCCTTCAGCCTGGAGTGGAGCGCGTTCGAGTGCCGGACGTGCTCCTCGGCGAAGTGGGACTCGTAGTCCGACACCGGGATGTCGAGGCCCCGGCTCGAGACGATCCGCCCTTCGTTCAGCGGGTAGTCCGTGGGGTGGCGGAGCGCGACGAACTCGGTGTCGGCCTCGAAGTCCGGGAACGTGAAGCCGGCCACCAGGTCGAGAAGCTCCTGCGCGTGGCCCCGCCCTTCCTGGAGCGCGGGCACGAGAGGCGCCAGCTCGGCCTTCGACGGGGCCCGGTAGAAGCCGCCGACCCGGACGTTGACGGGGTGGATCTCCCGTCCGCCCACCCGGGTCACGATGGCGTTTCCGGCCTTCTTCAGGGCGAGGCTCTTCGTGACCACCTCCGGGTGGTCCCTGGCCATGTGAAGGGCGCTCTCGTACCCCAGGAAGTCGGGGGCGTGGAGCATGGCCACGTGGAGGACGTGGCTCTCGATCCACTCGCCGCAGTAGAGGAGGCGGCGGAGGGACCGGATCTCCGGCGGCACGCCCTGGCCGCAGGCCGCCTCCATCGCGTGCACCGCGCTCATCTGGTACGCGACGGGGCAGATCCCGCAGATCCTCGCCGTGAGGTCCGGGGCCTCCGTGTACTGGCGGCCGCGCAGGAACGCCTCGAAGAAACGCGGGGGCTCGAAGATCCGGAGGAGGGCCTCGGTGACCTTTCCGTCCCGGATCTTGATCGAGAGGCCGCCCTCGCCCTCGACCCTGGCGAGCGCCTCCACCCGGAGGCTTCTCGTCTTGCGGCCCGGCTCTCTAACGCTGCTCATGGACTTCGCTCTCCCTGCGGAAGGGCTCCGCGCCGGCGTTGAAGGAGCGGAACGCGCGGACGAGGTCCGGCCCGGTGGCGCCGAGCGACGTCCAGACCGCGGCCAGGGATGCCGTGTTCGGGCTCTCCATCGGGCCGAAGCAGCCGTAGCAGCCGCGGCGGAAGGAAGGGCAGAGGGCTCCGCAGCCGGCGTGCGTCACGGGACCCAGGCACGGCGTGCCGGCGGCGACCATCACGCAGGGCGTTCCCCGGCGCTTGCACTCCAGGCAGACGCTCGCGGAGCTCACCTCCAGGGCGCGGCCGTTCAGCCAAGCGCCGAGGAGGCCGACGAGCTGCTCCTTGCGGACCGGGCACCCGCGCAGCTCGAAGTCGACGAAGACGTGGTCGACGATCGGCGTCGACTTTCCCAGGGTCTCGATGTACTGGGGGGAGGCGTAGACGATCTTCGCGAAGTCCGACACGTCGCCGGTGTTCCGGAGCGCCTGCACGCCTCCCGCGGTCGCGCACGCCCCGATCGCCACGAGGGTCTTCGAGACCCTGCGGATCTGGTGGATCCGCTCGGCGTCGTGAGGGGTCGTGATGGAGCCCTCCACCAGGGTGAGGTCGTACGGCCCCTTCGCCACCGCCCGGGAGGCTTCGAGGAAGTTCGCGATCTCCACCTCGGCGGCCACGGCGAGGAGCTCGTCCTCGCAGTCGAGGAGGCTCAGCTGGCAGCCGTCGCAGGAGGCGAACTTGAAGACCGCGAGCGTGGGCTTCTTTCGCTCGCCCATGTCAGACCTCTCGCTGATTGAGGAGGGCGGCGACCTTCTCGTAGGGGAAGACCGGGCCGTCCTTGCAGACGAAGTGAGGACCGAGCTGGCAGTGTCCGCAGAAGCCGACCGCGCACTTCATGTTCCGCTCGAGGGAGACGTGGATCCGGTCGGGACCGACGCCGCGGCGTTCCAGCTCCATGACCGTGTACCGGATCATCACCTCCGGGCCGCAGATCATCGCGACCGTGTGGCCGGGCTCGAAGGGAACGCGCGGGATCAGCGACGTGACGACGCCGACGTTTCCCCTCCAGTCCCGGGTGGCCCGGTCGACCGTCACGTGGATCTCCAGGTCGAAATCCGCGCGCCACTCGCGGAGGGTCTTCCGGAAGAGGATGTCCTCCGGCGTCCGGGCGCCGTAGAGGAGGACGACGCGGCCGTACCGCTCCCTCCTGGAGAGGAGCTGGGTGAGCGCGGGCCGCAGCGGAGCGAGGCCGATGCCGCCCGCGACGAAGACGACGTCGCTCCCCTCGGAGGACTCGACGGGCCAGGCGGTTCCGAAGGGCCCCCGGACGCCGACGGAGTCGCCCCGGCGGATCGCCGCCATCTTCTTCGTGACGGCGCCGACGGCCCGCGTCGTGTGGACGAGCGTGTGAGGGTAGGCCGGGTCCCCGCTGATCGAGATCGGCACCTCGCCGATTCCCGGGAGGTAGAGCATGTTGAACTGCCCCGCGGCGAAGGGCCGCACCTCCCGTCCCGGCTCGGGAATCAGCTCCAGGGTGAAGGTGTCGTCCGTCTCCCGGAAGGCGCGGCAGACGCGCCACGGCGTGGGCGACATCGGATCCCTCGCCGGGGGCGGGGCGGCCGCGGCCCCTTTCCCCGCTTCCGGCGCGGCCAGGGTCACCGGCGGCCTCCCTTGTCGTACATGTCGATCAGCTGGAGCCGGGCGGCGTCGAGGCGGGAGGCCAGGATGTCCGCGAACCTCTTGAGGAGCTCGTAGCCGAGGTCATGGTCCCTCTCGCACTTTCCCCGGAGGCACTTCCCGTCGAGCATGAGGACGCGGGTGAGCTCGAGGGCCTTTCCCGAGAAGCGCCAGCGGTACGGGGGGACGAGCCACGACCAGCCCAGGATCTCGCCGTCGCCGTAGGTGTGGATCACGATCGGGTCGCGGGTGGGCGAGGCCGCCTCGATCGCGATCCGCCCCTTCCGGAGGATGTAGAACTGGTTCGCCTCCTCGCCCTCCCGGAAGAGGTACTGGCCCGTCTCGAAGCGCGCGTTGCTCGCGCAGCCGGCGATCGTCTCGATCTGCGACTGGTTCATTCCGCGGACGAACGGGTGCTCGGCCAGGAGCGGTTCGAGTGTCTCCATCACGCTCTCCTTCTCACGTCCGCGGGGAGGGCGCGGCGCCGTCCGCCTCGCGGAGCGCTCGCGCCTCCTCGGTCAGGTCGATTCCCGCAGGGCACCAGGTGATGCAGCGGCCGCATCCGACGCAGCCGCTCTCGCCGAACTGGGCGGTCCACGTCGCGAGCTTGTGCGTCATCCACTGCCGGTAGCGCGCCGGGACCGCCCGCCGGACGCTCCCGCCGTGGATGTAGGAGAAGGCGAGGGTGAAGCAGGAGTCCCAGCGCCGCCAGCGCTCCGCGGTCGACCCGGTCAGGTCCGAGATGTCCTCGACCGTGGTGCAGAAGCAGGTCGGGCACGCCATCGTGCAGTTCCCGCAGGCCAGGCACCGGCCCGCGATCTCCTCCCAGCGCGGGCTCTCCGATCGGCGGAGCAGGAGCTCGGCGAGACCCGCGGTCTCGAGGGAACGCCCCATCGACCGCTCCGCCCGCTCCATCCTCCGCTCCGCCTCGGCGAGGTCGCCCGGCGCGGCCTCGGACCTCGGGACGGTGCGCAGGATCGCCTCCCCCTCGGATGTCCCGGCCTCGACGAGGAGCGGCCCGCCCTCTCCGATCTCCGTGAGGAGGAGGTCGAATCCGCCGGCGGCGCGGGGGCCGGTGCCCATCGACAGGCAGAAGCACGTCCCGGCGGGGGCGGTGCACTGGACGGCCACGACGAGAATCCCTTTCCGGACAGCGCGGTAGGCGGGGTCGGCCGACGCCCCGTCCAGGAAGACCTTGTCCCTGAGGCGGATCGCCGCGAGGTCGCAGGGCCGGACGCCGACGAAGGCCCACCGGCTGGCGTCGGCCGCCTCCGGCTCGATCCGGAGGCCGCTCCCGTCCTTCCTCGCCACGAACAGGCGCTGCTCGGGAGGCGAGAGGTACCGCTTCCACGATTGGGGTCCCACCGCCTGGGCGAAGAGGGAGGCGTCGTGGCCGCTCTTCAGCCTGTACCGTCCCGGGCCCTGTTCGTCGCGGATCCCCCGGGGAAGGGCCTCGGCCGGGTCCAGCTCCTCGTAGCAGAGTGCGCCGTCCCTCACCTTCGGACCCGCGACGCGATACCCCGCCCCCCGGACGGCCTCGATCAGCCGCGGGAGACCGGGGTCGCCGAGAACGTATCGGATCCCGGGGGGAGCGGTCTCCATCGAGCCTTCCTCCTTCGGTCAGGTGGAGAGGCGCGGGCCGGGAAAGAGCTCAGTTCTTCAGGTGGTGCCGGGCCCGGTGGCTGGCGTCCTGCCTCTTCGCCTCCTCGCGTGCCTGGCAGGGGAGGCAGTGCGTGCCGGGAATCGGGCAGACGTGGTCCCATCGGGCGTCGCGATCGTAGAGTTCCCCCTCGATCGCGCATTCGTCGCAAAGGAGGCCCGACTCCTCCAGGGACTCGGTGACGAGGTGCGGGCACCCAGGAGTCACGCACAGCTTCGGCGCCTTCTTGGTCTCCTCTTCCGCGAGGGGCGTTTCCAGGTGAAGAAGCGTGGTCATGAGACACCTGTCCTTTCCGGGGTCAAGAAACTCAATCCGGGCCCCCGGTTCCCCGGACTGGACGCGAACTCTCCCTCGACCGGCTCCGCCAGGGGCTGACGGCGGGCCGCCGTGAGGAGGGATTCGAACGCGGTCCGGGCCCTGGCCTTCGCCTTCGGGTCCCTCAGCAACCGGGCCGCGTGGTGAAACGCCAGCATGATCCCGTAGACGTCGTGGGCGAACTGCTCGCCGTCGATCTCGGGCCGGAACTCCCCCTCGGCGACCGCCTGCCTGGCGGACTCGGCAAGGACGCTGAGCCAGCGGACCTGCAGCTCGACGAGGCGGTCCCTGAGCGGGCCGAAACGGTCGTCCAGCTCGGAGGCGGCGGCCACGAAGAAGCAGCCCCCGGGGAGCGCTTCCGGCTTCGGCCACTCGAGCCAGCTCTCGAACATGGCCCGTATCCGCTTCTCGCCGGCCGGGCAAGCCATGGCCGGCCGGATCACGATCTCGACGAACCGGAGAGCCGCGAAGTCGAGGACCTGCAGCTGCAGGGCCTCCTTCGACTGGAAGTGAGAGAAAAGCCCGCTCTTGGAGAGACTTAGATCCGATGCGAGATGGCCGATCGTGACCCCTTCCAGCCCCAGCTCGCTCGCGAGGGAGAGCGCCCTCTCGAGGATCATCTGCCGGGTCACTTCGCCTTTGCTCACGCTTATAAAATAGTACGACCGTTCGTGTTTTGCCATGGATCATTCGTTCTATATGACTTGACCGACCGGTGGGTCGGTTATTGACGCATCCGATCTTCGTCTCTCCTGGCGGCTCGATGCCTCATAATCCGGCGCCCGTGCTTGAGTTGAACCGAGGCCGCCGAGGGGAACTCTTCGAAGCTCACCCGGAGGTCTGGGTCGAGCCATCTGGCACATGACACGGGACAGGGACGGTTTCCAGATCCGAGGATTCCAGCTGCCGTGAGCGGCTTGAAGGGGGAGCGATGCCAACGAAAGACCTGACGATCGCGATGATCGGCTCCGGCGGCGACGGAGTCGTGACGATGGGGGAGATGCTGGCGCAGGCCGCCGCCCGCGACGGACTCAACGTCATCAAGACCGAAGCCTACGGCCCGCAGATCCGCGGCGGCGAGACGTCGTGCGTCGTCCGGATCTCGTCGGAGAAGATCTACGCGCAGGGCGACGCGGTCGACATTCTCGCCGTCTTCAACTGGGCCGACTTCGGCCGGTTCAAGGGCGAGGTGGTCCTCCACCCCAACGCCGCCGTCCTCTTCGAGGAGGCGGACGCCGCCGCCCCGACCCCGGCCGACCTCGGCCTGGGCGAAGGGCACTCCTGGGTGCCGGTCCCCTTCCTGAAGCTCGCCACCGAGAGCACCGGGACGAAGGCGGCCAAGAACATCGTCTCCCTCGGCCTCTTCGCCGAGCTGTTCGGCCTCCCGAACGAGTCGATCCGCGCGGCGGTCGAGAAGAAGTTCACGAAGAAGAAGGCGGCCGTCCTGGAGGCCAACCTCAAGGGCTTCGACGCCGGAGTCGCCTTCGCGAAGGCCCTTCCGGGCGACCTCGGCGCCCGCCGGCTCCTCTACACCAAGGGCTCGCCCAAGCTCCTGATGTCGGGCAACGAGGCGTCGGCCGTCGCCGCCATCCACGCCGGCTGCCGCTTCTTCGGCGGCTACCCGATCACCCCCTCGTCCGAGGTGCTCCACTTCCTCTCCGAGTGGATGCCGAAGGTCGGCGGCTCGGTGATCCAGACCGAGGACGAGCTCTCGGCGCTCGGCTCCTGCGTCGGCGCGTCGTTCGCCGGAGTCAAGTCGATGACGTCGACGTCGGGCCCCGGCCTCTCCCTGATGACCGAGATGCTCGGGCTGGCCTCCATGGCCGAGATCCCGACGGTCGTCCTCGACGTCCAGCGCGGCGGCCCCTCCACCGGCCTCCCGACGAAGAGCGAGCAGTCGGATATCTGGCAGGCGGTCTTCGGCGGGCACGGGGACCAGCTCCGGGCCGTCGTCGCCCCGACCGACGTGGCGGACTGCTTCCACGCGACAGTGGACGCCTTCAACATCGCCGAGGAGTACCAGCTCCCCGTCATCATCCTCTCGGACCAGGGGATCGGACAGAGCCGCTCGACCGTCGACGAGGAGGGCCTCGTCCACAAGGTGGTCGACCGCGCGATACCCGACCCCGCGCTCGGGGACAAGTACCTCCGGTACCAGGACACCGAATCGGGCGTGGCGCCGATGAGCTCGCCCGGGATGAAGGGGCTCATGTACCAGACCAACGGGCTCGAGCACAGCGAGTCGGGGAGCCCGTCCGCCATGTACCTCACCCACGAGAAGATGAACCACAAGCGGTACCGGAAGCTCCGTCCGATCCGCGACAAGTACGAGCGGTTCCTCCAGTTCGGCCCCGAGAAGGCGAACGTCGGCATCCTCTGCTGGGGCTCGTCGGCCGGCCCGGTCCGCGAGGCGGTGGCTGCCGCCAACGCCCGCGGCGAGAGCGTCTCCGCCTTCGTCCCGCAGCTGATCTACCCCTTCCCGAAGCACCCGTTCCTGAAATTCCTCGCCGGATGCGACAAGCTGCTCGTCCTCGAGATCAGCTTCGCGGCGCAGTTCTACAAGTACATCCGGACCTTCATGACCCTCCCAGACGACCGGACCATCCTCTTCAAGCGCTCCGGCGGAAAGAACCTGACCGTCGGCGAGGTGAACGACGAGATCCGGAAGGCCCTGGCGGCCAAGCTTCCCCTGGAGGTGAAGAAGTGAGCGCGACCCTCGAGATGCCCACCTTCCAGCCCGCCGACTACAAGACCGACCTCAAGCCGGTCTGGTGCGCCGGCTGCGGCGACTTCGGCGTCCTGACCGGCGTCTACCGCGCCATGGCCGAGCTGCAGTTCAAGCCGTGGGAGACGGTCGTCATCTCCGGCATCGGCTGCTCGTCGCGCCTCCCCGGGTACGTGGCCACGTACGGGTTCAACAGCGTCCACGGGCGCGCCCTCCCGATCGCCACCGGCGTGAAGGTGGCGCGGCCCGAGCTGAACGTCGTCGCGGTCGGCGGCGACGGCGACGGGCTCGCCATCGGCGGCAACCACTTCATGCACGCCTGCCGGCGGAACCTCGACCTCTGCTACATCCTGATGGACAACGAGATCTACGGGCTGACGAAGGGGCAGGCCGCCCCGACGACCCCCTCCGGCGACAAGACGAAGTCGACCTACTACGGCAACCCCGAGCCGTCGGTCGACCCGTGCGAGCTGGCGATCTCGATGGGCGCCACGTGGGTCGCCCGCGGCTTCTCCGGCGACCTGAAGGGGACGGTCGACCTCCTGGTGAAGGGGATGTCCCACAAGGGCTTCGCGTTCCTGAACATCATGTCGCCGTGCGTCACCTGGAGGGGCGACGACCAGTTCAAGACGCTGAAGGCGAAGCTGAGGAACCTCCCCGAGGGGCACGACCCGACGTCGCGGTCCGAGGCGCTGAAGTTCACCCGCGAGACCGACATCATGACCGTCGGCCTTCTCTACGAGGTGAAGCAGCCGTCGCTCGTCGAGCGGCTCTCCGCTCAGAAGGTCACGTCGCTCCGGGGCGGCGCGCCGCCGACGACCCAGGACGTCATCAAGAGCTTCTACCCGGCGTTCTAGGGCCGAGGGAATATCGACGACCCGGGAGGGCCTCCCGCCAGCTCGCCGCCCCCGGAGCGGGAGTCTGGCCGCTGGCTGCGGCTGTCCTCCTGGGCCTTCTCTCTGGCCAGCGGTTCGACGGTCTCGCCGGCCGGCGAGACCGTCTCGGGCCGGTATCTCCGGGGTGGACGGATGGGCGAGGCGCGGGTTACGCTTGCCGACGCCCTTGAGGAGTTGGCTTGGAATGAGTAAGCGCCCCTCGCAGTTGAAAGCCGTCGATCCGATTCCTGACAAGACTGCCCTCTACTTTGCGCCCTCTCCCGCCCACGCCGAGCGGTTCATCGCCACGCTGCGGGAGCTGGAGGGGTCCACCGTCCGGGCCGTCCAGAACGGGGTGATCTTCGAGAGCCGGGCCGTGAACCTCCATTTCGAGGTCCACCACTCTCCGGCGAAGGCGCACGAAGCCCTCAGGCACCGCTTCTTCAACCTCGTCCTCCTCGACCTCCGGGATTCCGGCTTCCCCGCCTCCCGCCTCCAGGCCGACTTCAAGAAGACGCTGCGCCTCCTCGACCTGATGGACGAGGAACACGACGTGGAGCGGCGCTACGGATTCCACCGGATCCTGACCATGATCTCCGGGCCCGACTCCGTCGAGGTCGACCGGATGATCGCGGCGCTGGGAGCCCGGGGCGTGGGGCGCGTCATCCGGGACTTTTCCACGTGCCACCTCGACGGCGGTTGCCCCACGCTCCCGCACCCGACCAAGTTCTGCCGCCTCGTCCTCGACGAGCTGATCGGGATGATCGCCTCCCGGAGGCACGGGAAGGTGGCGCTCTGCGCGTCCGGAGGCGGGATCACCGGCATCTACTTCGAGATGGGCGCTCTCAAGTGCCTCGACGACTGCCTCCCGGTCGGGGCCCTCAACTCGCTCGACATGTACTTCGGGATCAGTGCGGGTTCCGTGGTCGCCGGGATCCTCGCCAACGGCTACACGATCGACGAGTTCATGGCGTCGATCGCGGGGACCCCGAGAAAGCGCGTCCCGCCCGTCAGCCTGAGCCTGCTGCGGTTTTCCCACCTGAATCTCGGGACGCTCACCTCCCCGCTCGAGCGTCTCGCCAAGGCGTTCGGGGCCTCGCTCCTGGACCTCTTCCGGGGAAAGAGCCCGATCTCCCTCGAGACGCTCTTCCTCGAGTACAACAATCTCCTGACCGCCCCGTTCCACTCCGACGGGTTCGAGAAGATCCTCCGCCGGCTCTTCACCGCGCCGGGCTCGACGAACGACTTCCGCAAGCTGCGCCGCCCCCTCTACATCGGGACGACCGACCAGGATTCCCGCGAGCACGTCCTCTTCGGCGAGGCGCCCTTCGACGACGCCCCGATCAGCAGGGCGATCCAGGCCTCCATCAGCATCAACCCGGCCTTCACCGCGACGAAGATCGGAGACCGGTACTACATGGACGGCGCGGTGACCCACACGTCCAACTTCGTCGAGGCGATCCACAAGGGGAGCACCCTCATCTTCGCGATCGACCCGTTCGTCCCGTACGTGTCGAAGAGCCCCGGTTTCGCCCTGGAGCGGGGGGTCCTCTTCACCGCCGACCAGGACATCAGGACCCTCTCCTACACCCGTTTCGAGAAGACCCGCTCCTGGGTCCTCCGCAGGCATCCCGAGGTCAGTCAGTACACCTTTCTCCCCGCGAACCGGCTCCGGAAGGTGCTCTCGGTCAACCCGATGGACCACCGCCCCTACTTCCAGATCTGGAAGGGAGCCTACCTCTCGACCCTCCAGAGGATCCGCAGCATGAAACACCGGTTGGCGGGCGACCTGGCGGCCCACGGCCTCTCGCTCGACACGACGCGGGCGGAAGCGGTCGCCCGGCACCTGGAGTCGGTCGAGTCCCCGGGGCTCGCGGACTTCTTCCCGAACGGGAGGCTGTCGATCCGGCGGCGGCGCCAGAAGACCGAGAAGGCGGTGGCCACCGCCCCGAAGATACCCCGCAAGAGCACGAAGCAGGCCGCCGTCCACGCCGCCTGACGGCCCCGGGTTTCCTGGCGGCGCTTCGGCGGCGGACGGGACCCCGGGGCTCAGCCAGGCGCGCGCCCGAGCCTCCACGAGACCGTCCCCGTCTCCCGCCCTCTCGGGTCGAACGTCCGCTCGACGAGCTCCGTCTCGCCGTTCGACCGGAACAGCACGACGGTCGACGACCGGGTCCCGTATTCCGGCCCCACGATGAACGGCGCCGAGAGGAACCGCTCGAGGGCGAGACCCACTCCCGTGTCGGGAAGATCGCGATCCGGCGCCGTCGTCCTGTCCGAGAGGATCTCGAACAGGGCCTCCGCCTCGAAGGGGCGCGACGACGCGGCCAGCCTGGAGAGGGCTCCCGTCGTGGCCGTCACCTTCGGCCAGAGCGTGTCGAGATCGTGGTTCGAGAGGCCGTGGACCCCTGGCGGGATCGGTTCGCTCTTCCCCGTCCGGCTCGAGAAGAGACGGAGGCTCCCGGGCCGGCCGAGGACCAGGTTGAACCCGCCGTAGCGGTCGAGGCGGCCCCGCAGCCCGGCGAGGAAGCCGCTCTCGCCCCGCTCGTCCAGGAGGGCCTCGACGACGACCTCGCCCCGGGATCGCTCCCTCTTCGCGGCCATCCCGTCGCGGAAGTTCGTCAGCGCCGCGATCCGGCCCTCCTCCGTCACCCCCAGCCACGCCCCTCCCGCGGCGAGGTCCCTTCCGGCCACGAGCCCGGGGAAGTCCGGCCATGGCGCCGCAGGAGCCGTGGGGCGGGCGTGAAACTCGTCCCGGTTCGCGGCGACGGCCAGCCGGAGGCCGGGGAGCGGGTTCGAGGCGATCAGGACGAGACACACCTTCGCGATTATTCCAGCGCCGACCCGATAATCGGGTGAAAGTGAGCGCCATGCTTCGCCTCCTCGACTCCCTTCCGTTCTCCGTCCTGATCCCGGCGGCCCTGCTGCTGGCCATCGCCCCGTTCGGGCAGACCCCGCACCTCGTCGAGAAGTGGCGGATGCTCTTCGCCGGCACGCTCCGGCGTCCGATCGACGTCTTCGACTTCTTCCTCCACACGGTCCCCCTCGTGCTCCTCGCGGCGAGAGCGGCCAGGGCGTTCGCGTCGAGCCGCTGAGAGACGACGGGGGGCGCTTGCCACACCTCGACCCTTCTTCGCCTTTCGCTTTCCCCGTGCGGAGACGGGGGGATTCGCGCCGGTCCACGATGGTGGCATGATGTCTCCCATGATCGAGGACCCTCTCACCGAGGGGGATCGGGAGCAGATCGGAACGCTCGGCATCCCGGCCGGGGAGATCCGGCGGCAGCTCGAGCTCTTCCGGAGTCCGCCTCCCGGGGCCCGTCTCGTCCGTTGCTGCCGCATCGGCGACGGCGTCCGGGCGATCCGGGAGGACGAGTTCCCCCTTCTCCTCGACACCTGGGGCGAGGCGGCCCAGGCGGGCCGGTTCACGAAGTTCGTGCCGGCCTCCGGCGCGGCGAGCCGGATGTTCAAGTCGCTCTCGGCGTTCCTCGACGGCCCGGCGGGCTCCCCCGAGGAGCTGGCGGCCGCCGGGAGCGGCGACGCACGCGACGTCGCCATCTTCCGCGACCATCTCCCGCGGTTCGCCTTCACCGTCCCCGGCCCGGCCGGCACCTCGACGGCGCCCTCCTCCGCCCGCGCGCTCGTCCTCGCGGTCCTGGGCCAGGAGGGGCTCGGCTTCGCCGAGATGCCGAAGGGGCTGATCCCGTTCCACCGGACGCCCGACGGGGGCCGGACTCCGTTCGAGGAGCACCTGGCCGAGGGAGCCAGGACCGTCCGGGACAGGGAAGGGCGCTGCCGCATCCATTTCACCGTCTCCCCGGAGTTCGAGAGGCGGTTCCAGGCCCTGCTCGAGAGCCGCCGTTCCCTTCTCGAGCGGTCTCTCGACGTGCGGTTCGACGTCACCTTCTCGGTCCAGCACCCCTCCACCGACACGCTCGCGGTCGACCTAGAGAACCGCCCTTTCCGGCTGGACGACGGGTCGCTTCTCTTCCGCCCGGGCGGGCACGGGGCCCTCCTCCGCAACCTCGCGGACCTCGGCGCCGACCTGCTCTACGTGAAGAACATCGACAACGTCGTTCCGGAGTCCCGCCTGGAGGTCGTCGTCCTCTGGAAGAAGCTCCTCGGAGGGCTGCTCGTGGGCCTGGAGCGGCGCGCCATCACGCTCTCCCGCGCCCTCGAGGGGCCGGGCTGTCCGGGGTCCGTCCTGGAAGAGGCCGCCTCCTTCCTCCGCTCGTCGTTCGGCGTGCCGGTTCCGGCGGCCGAGTCGCACGAGGGACTCTGCCGCACGCTCAGGCGGCGCCTGGAGAAACCGATCCGCGTCTGCGGCGTGGTGCGGAACCAGGGGGAGCCCGGGGGAGGGCCGTTCTGGGTCGAGGGGTCGGACGGCGACGTCACCGCCCAGATCGTCGAGTCTTCCCAGGTCGAGGTCTCCGACCCGTCGCAGAAGAAGATCTGGTCGTCCTCGACTCATTTCAACCCGGTGGACCTCGTCCTCTCCCTCCGCGACCACGCCGGGCAGCCGTACGACCTCGGCCGTTTCGTCGATCCCTCCACCGTCTTCATCTCGAAGAAGTCGAGGGACGGCCGCGACCTCAAGGCGCTCGAGCTCCCCGGGCTCTGGAACGGCGCGATGGCGGGCTGGAATACGGCCTTCGTGGAGGTTCCCGGCGAGACCTTCGCTCCCGTCAAGACCGTCCTCGACCTCCTTCGCCCGGAACACCAGCCGTGACGCCGGGCCCGGCCGGCGGGCCGAGATCTGCCGGGAGCCGGGCCGTGAAGATCGTCCCCATTCCTTCCTCGCTCTCGACCCTGATCTCTCCGCCGAGCGCCTGACTGAGGCTCTGAGCGAGCGCGAGCCCGAGCCCGGTCCCGCCGTACTTGCGGGTGAGGGAGGGGTCTCCCTGCCCGAACGGCTGGAAGAGCGAGAGGAGCTGGGCCGGCGTGATCCCGATCCCCGTGTCGGTGACGCGGAAGATCGCCCACCGCTCCCCGACGCTCGGCTCCTCGAACCCGAGCGACACGACGATCCTCCCGCCGGCGGTGAACTTGATCGCGTTCGCGAGAAGGACCTGGAGGATCTGCCGGACCTTCCCCCGGTCCGACCGCATCTCCTCCGCGCGACCGGCGCGAACCTCCAGCCGGTTTGCGTTCCGGCGGGCCAGCGGGAGGAGAGGCCCGGCGACCTCCTCGAGGAGGGAGGAGGGGTCGAACGAGCCGACCGCCAGCTCCAGCCTCCCTTCGACCACCTTCGAGAAGTCGAGGAGCTGGTCGACGAGGGAGAGGAGGGTCCGGCCCGCCTCGTCGATCTTCTCCAGGTCCTGGCGAAGGCGGGCGGCGCCGTCGCCACGCGCCTCCTCGAGCAGGAGCTCCGTGTAGCCGAGGATCGCGTTCAGCGGCGTCCGCAGCTCGTGGCTGACGTTCGCCAGGAGCTGGTCCCTGGCCCGGCGCGCCGCCTCCTCCGCCTTTCGCGCGCGCCTGAGCTCCACCTCCAGCGTCCGCCGGCGGGCGACCTCCTCCTGGAGCGCTCCCGGTCCGCTCGTGTCACCGCTCATGGAAAGGACCGATCATAGTCCGGGGAGCCTCCCCTCCGGCCGGACCGGTACGCCCAGACCTCGACGATCTTCTCGCCGTCGTGCGGGGGCCCGAGGTCGAGGTGGACGGTCCGGACGGGCCGGTCCCCGAGGTGGACCACCACCACCTCTCCCCGGACCTCGACCTCCCCGGCAGCAAGGCGCGACCAGCCCCCCTCGAACGTGGTCCAGCCGCGGACGTCCGCCCCCCCCGCCCCTTCGCGGACCACCGCGAGGGAGCGATAGGCCGCCCCGGGCGCGAGAGTGACCGTCACCCAGCCGCCGGTCGCCGCCCGGTCCGCCTCGGTCGACCAGCCGCTCCGGAAGTCCCCGTCGAACGGCTCGCCGCCCGCCCTCCTGCCGCCCTCGGTCTCCAGCGACTCGACGTGGCGATCCGGGGGAGGGACGAACCTGACCTCCGTGAAGCCGTCGTCCGATCGCTGCTGCGGGAAGCGGACGGACGCCGACGGCGCGAGCGGCCTCGTCGCCGCGAGCCGGGCTCCGCGGGCCAGCGTGTCGTCGAAGAGGACCAGCTCGCCGCGGGCGAAGGAGGCCTCGTCGAACGGGACGGTCGTCTTCCTCCCCGACCCGCCGTGCGCCTCGAGGAAGTCGCCCGACCAGGAAACGGACACGGGCAGCTCCGGGGGGAAGGTCGTCTCCAGGAACCGGGAGACGCCTCGCCAGTCCTCGATCGGCAGGAATCTCGCCGGTGTCATCGGCCTGGCGAGCGAGACCACCAGCCCGGCCGCGAGCGCCGGCGCTCCCCACCTGCGGACGACGGAGGGAAGCCCCTCCAGCCCGCGCCCCAGGAGGAGTCCCGCCGCGAGGAGAAGGGGCGGACCCAGGAACGAAGTCGTCCGGAGCAGGGGCGTCTCGAGCGCCCGGCACGCCACGAAGAAGACGAGACTCGCGAGGGCGCAGAAACGGGCCGTCGTCCGTTCCTCCACGGGCATCGCTCTCCGCGCGCCGACG
This sequence comes from uncultured Acidobacteriota bacterium, assembly GCA_903845115.1. GTDB lineage: Bacteria > Acidobacteriota > Thermoanaerobaculia > UBA5066 > UBA5066 > CAIMWE01. Next base: position 170,595 of record CAIMWE010000025.1, read on the forward strand.
GACCAGATCCCGAGGGCCAGCGGGATCGCCAGGGCCGCGGAGGGGGGGATCGGCGTCCCGGCCGGGGAGGAGGGGATCACGTATCGCCGGACCGTCTCGCCGATCGCGCCCCAGGTGGCGTACTCGCGTCCCCACTCGGTCGCGTACCCTCTGAGCTGGACCAGGATCTGGGAGATCAGGGGAAGGTAGAGGGCGAGGAGGACGGCTGCCGCCCCGATGCCGGCGAGAAACGCTGTCCGGTCCCGGCGGACCGCGAACAGGCCCAGGAGCCACACCCCGCCGTAGAAGACGAAGGTCGGCACCGTGTACGCCCCCGCCACGACGAGCGCGGCCGAGAGGGTGATCGCCCGCCACCCGCCGCGCCGGAGGCTCCCGGGCAGGAGGGCCGCCAGACCGGCCGAGCAGAGGAGAAGGAATCCGTAGCCCCGCGCCTGCAGGACCAGCTCCAGGAGCGTTCCGTTGGCCGCCAGGAGGAATGCCGCCGCGGCCCCGGCGAAGGCCATCCCCCGCCTCGCCAGGATGCGGTAGACGAGAAGGAGGGCCGCAGCCGAGGCGAGGATCGACACCCCCCTCGCCCGGAGGGGGACCATCGAGCGGCTGCCGGGGAGGAGCGCGTTCACGAGGTTGAAGAAAACGTGGTTGTTCGGTGCGTGATAGTCCGTGACGACGGTCCGGACGCCTCTTCCCGAGAACTTCAGGATCGTGTAGATCTCGTCGTTCCAGAGCGAGGTGACCGCCATCGTCCGGACCCAGGACAGGAAGAGGACGGCGGACGCCACGAGCAGGAGGAGCGTGGCCCCACGCTCCACCAGGCTCCGCTCCATCCGAACGCTCCTCTCCACGCATCCTCCTGACCGGCAGCCCGTCGCTCCGCGGGAGAGGAGTTTACGTAGGGAGGCCCGTCACGGGCAGGAGAAAGGCGCGTCGCGAACCGGGGCGAAGAGCGTTCCGAGCGGGTTCGTGAAGGTCCTCGCCGTCCCGTCCCTCGTGTCGGTCAGGGTGAGGGCCACCTCCACGTCCGTGGTTCCGCCGGCGTACACGCCGTAGCGATTCGCCCCGCTTCCGCAGAAGGAGACGACCTTGACGATCATCTCGAGGTTCGCGGCACCGAAGAACCAGAACGCGCCCGTATCCGACGTGAGCTCGGCCGCCCCGGCCCTGCCGGCGTTCCCGGCGTAGTCGCGAAACGACGCCTCCGCGCGGAACCGGTTCCCGAGCAGGCACAGAGTGCTGCCGTCGGGCACGCACGCCGCCCCGCCGCCGCCCCCTCCCCCGCCGCCGCCCGTCGGCTGCCACCCTAGCTGGACGACCTCGAAGTCGGATCCCCTGATGGCGGCGAACGCGGGGTTCAGGACGTCGTTGTCCCAGCGGGTGTCGTAGGTCCCCTGGACGTAGAGGTCCGTCCCGTTGTCGGCGACGATCAGGCCGTAGGTCTTCATCGCCTGGAAGATCTTCCGGACCGGGTCGGTGAAGCCGGAGAGGTCCTTGACCGCCTTGAGCCGGAGCCGCGCCCCCATCGGAAGCGCGCCGGACGTGCCCCCGGCCCGGTGCGAGGCCGGCCAGACGTAGCCGTTCGTCGATCGGACGGTGACCCGGAACGCGTGGCGGATCGGGTCCGGGCCGAAGACCTCGTCGTACCTGACGAGACCGGGAAGAATCGCGAGACCGGCAGCGTCGGCGCTCGTCCACCCGTCCGGCCGGCGAGCGTTCGAATCGAGCGGAAAGACCGCGCCCGAGCCGGCCTCCCAGCGGCTCGCGGCCGCGTTGTATCGCGTGTCCCACGTCTCGAACAGGAACCGGCGGTCGCGGTCGACGATCAGCATGTGCTTGTCGCCGCCTGCCCCGGCGTTTCCGGGATAGCCCCCCTCGATCCACTTCGGCTGGCTCCTCGCCTCGGCCGGGATCGGGTAGCCCGGCGGCCGGCCGGGGGCTCCGGGATCGCTCTCGTCCGCGTAGTCGAAGACGACCGGCTCGAGCGGCTGGTCGGCCGCCACGGTCAGGTAGACCATGCCGTAGATCTCCGGGAACGGGGCCGAGTCGCCCCCGAAATCGGGGTGCATCCCCCGTCCCGCGCCCACGAATCCGACGAGCGCCGCGCTCGACGGGTCGACGGGTGCCTGGCTGACGTCCAGGTTCCACCAGTTGTCGGCCGGGAAGAGGGGGAGCGGGCCGGGAAGGGAGCCGCCGCGGATCGCGCCCGAGGTCTGCGCCAGGGCACGTCTTCCGCCCGCCGCGAGAAAGAGGAGGGAGATGACCGACAGCAGGGCGAAGGCGGCGTACCGGCCGAGACGGCTCGAGAGGGTCACGGAGGATCCTCGCTTCCGGAGGGAGGCTTTCCCACCTTCCCGCCGGGAGGGAGTGACACCGCCGGCGCCGGCCTCACTCCGGCCGGGGTCCGATCTCAGCGGCTGCGGCCCGGGACTTCGGCCTTGATCCGCCGGCGGCGCGGGAGGAGTTCGTTCACTTCCCGGAGGGCGAGGTCGAGCCCCTGCGAGACTCCCTCCGGCTCGTCACCCCGCATCGCCTTCATCGCGTGCTCGTCGCGAATCCTCAGGAGCCGGTGCCCAAGCGCCCAGAGAAGCGTCTCGACCGCCTTCTGTGTTTCGTCGGAACGTTCCTTCGCCATGACCTGATTCTGGCATGCCCTGCCGTATCCTCGACGGGATGGGCTTGCTCGTCGTCCTGGTGCGGACGCACAGCCCCGGGAACCTCGGCTCGGCGAGCCGCGCGGCGAGGTGCTTCGGCGCCTCTCTCGCGCTCCTGGATCCCAGGGCCGACCGCCTTCACCCGGACGCCCTCGCCTTCGCCTCGGGCTCCGAGGACCTCCTCTCCGCCGCCCCGATCCTCGCGGAGTGGGGGGAGATCGGGTCACGCGCGGATCGCGTCGTCGCGCTCTCCTCGCTGCGGGGCCGTGCCGGCCGCGGACTCCCGCCGGCGGATACGTGGTCGGCCGTGCGGCGGGAAGGGGCCCGGCACACCGTCGCCCTCGTCTTCGGTCCGGAGCGCGGCGGCCTGACCCGGGAGGAGCTGGAGCGCTGCGACGCCCGCCTCTCCCTTCCGGCCTCCCCGGCATTCCCGACGCTGAACCTCGCCCAGGCGGTGGCGGCCGCGCTCGCGCTCGGCCAGCCGGCCCGGAAGGCACCGCCTCCCGAGAATGACGACCTCGCTCCCTCCTGCGACCTCTCCCGCCTCCTCGGCCGATTCCACGACCTGCTCGCCAGGAGCGGCTACCCCGGAAAAGGCCGCTCGGACAGCGTCCTGGCCGAGCTCGACTCGCTCGTCCGACGAGCCCGCCCGACCCGCCGCGAGGCGACCCTCCTCCTCGGCGCCCTGGCCGCAGTAGAACGGAAGACCGCGGGCCGCTGATTCTCCCGACGCGCCTCTCGGGAAGTCGAACCGCGAGAGGGTCCGACTTCGGCTCCATGCGGTGTACGTGACGGCGAACCGCAGCGAGGGCGCGCCGCTACGGCCCTGCGCGCGAGCCACCCGCTAGCGGCCCCGTACTCGCGCCGGCGGGCCGCTCGCAAACTCGCGCTCCGCGCTCACACATGCGAGCGGCTGATCCGCCGGCGCTCCGTGCGGAGCCGAGCGGGTTCCCGGCCCGTGCTCGAAGGCCTTCGCGCCGCACCCTCGCTGCTCCCGCCGAGCTGTCGAGTACGTCAGAAAGGAAAGCCCGGGAAGCCGAGCCCTCGTCCTCCGGTCCCGGAAGGGAGGGCCGCGAAGCGGCGAGGGGAACCGCGGCAGGGGTTCCCCTCTTGATGTCAGCAAGCTCCCGTGATTCGCTCGACGTCTAGACGTCGAGCGAATCCGCTTCCTTCGCCCGCTCCGTGATGAACCGGTAGCGGGCGGCGGGGTCCTTGCCCATCAGGTCGGCCAGCGTCTGCTCGACCTCCAGCACGTTCGGGACGGTCACCCGGAGGGACCGCCGTCGCTCCGGGTCGAGCGTCGTCTGCTTCAGCTGCTCCGGCATCATCTCGCCCAGGCCCTTGAACCGCATGATGTCGGGCTTCACGTTCTTCGGGAGCTTCTCGAGGATGCGGTCGCGCTCCTCCTCGTCGAGGGCCCAGTGCGTCTCCTTCGCAGCGTCGATCCGGTAGAGCGGCGGCTGCGCCAGGAAGATGTGCCCCCCCTCGATCAGCTTCGGAAGGTGGCGCCAGAAAAAGGTGAGGAGGAGCGTCGAGATGTGGTGGCCGTCGGCGTCGGCGTCCATCAGCAGGAAGACCTTGGCGTAGCGCAGCCGCGTGATGTCGAAGCCCGCACCGATCCCGCACCCGAGCGCCGAGACGATGTCCGAGAGCTCCTTGTTGCCGGTCACCTTCGCGGAGTTCGCCTGCTCGGCGTTCAGGACCTTCCCCCGGAGCGGGAGGATCGCCTGCGTGTGCCGGTCCCTCCCCTGCTTGGCCGAGCCTCCCGCCGAGTCGCCCTCCACGATGAACAGCTCCGACTCCGAAGGGTCGGTCGACGAGCAGTCCGCGAGCTTGCCGGGGAGATTCAGGCGGTGCGAGACCGCGCCCTTGCGCGTCACCTGCTGGGCGGCCGCCCGGCTCGCCTCGCGCGCCCGGTTGGCCATCACGATCCGGCCCACGATCTGCTCGGCGAGGGTCGGGTTCTCGTTCAGCCAGTTCTCGAGAGCGGGCCTGACCGCGGCATCCACCTGTCCCGCCACCTCTGGGTTGTTCAGCCGCTCCTTCGTCTGACCCTGGAACTGCGGCTCGAGGACGTAGACGGAAAGCAGGGCGACCAGGCCCTCCCGGATGTCTTCCGCCGAGGGGGTGACCCCCTTCGGGAGCAGCTCGTGCGTGGCCAGGAAATTCCGAACCGCCTTGACGAGCCCCGACTTCAGGCCGTTCTCGTGGGTCCCGCCCGAGGAGGTCGGGATGCCGTTGACGAAGGACCGGATCGACTCCTCGGTCGACTCCGTCCACTGCAGCGCCAGCTCGAGGCGCGGCTCCGCGTCCCTCGCGAACGTGAATTCCGTGGCGTGGGTCGGGGTCTTTCCCCGCGTGGCGACGACCTTGAGGAGGTAGTCGCGGAGCCCGCCGTCGTGGACGAACTCGTCCTTCCTCTCGGGCGACGCCGTCTCGTCGGTGAAGATCGCCTTCAGGCCGCGGTGGAGGTAGGTCTTCGCCTCGAGGACCTCCCGGATCTCCTCGGGGTCGAACGAGAGCTTCCCGAAGATCTCGGGGTCGGCCGTGAACCTCACGGACGTTCCCGAGCCCCGGACCTTCTCCCGGGAGACGCGCGAAACCTTCGACGTCGCCTTCCCCTTCTCGTAGGTCTGCTGCCACTCCGCGCCGTCGCGGCGGACGGTGACGGTCATCTCGGAGGAGAGGGCGCAGACGACCGAGATCCCGACTCCGTGGAGCCCGCCCGAGTGGACGTAGTTCCCCTGCTCGAACTTCCCGCCGGAGTGGAGGGTCGTCAGGATCAGCTCCAGGGCGCTCTTCTTGTACTTCGGGTGGACGTCGACCGGGATGCCGCGCCCGTTGTCCGTCACCTCCACCTCGCGCCCGTTCGCGGCGAGGCGGACCTCGATCCGGGAAGCGTGCCCGTTGATCACCTCGTCGACGGCGTTGTCGACGATCTCCCAGACCAGGTGGTGCAACCCGCGGGAATCCACTCCGCCGATGTACATGCCGGGCCGTTTCCTGACCGGCTCCAGGCCTTCGAGGACGGTGATGTCGGCGGCGGTGTAGCTCGAGCTTGACATGGCAGCCCCGCAAAGTACGGGGCAAGCGCCGCCGCGTCAAGCCGGAGGGATCCCCTCGAATCGGCTAACCTCGCGCCGCCATCGAACCGCTCGTCGTCCTCGCCCGGGTCTATTCCCTCGCGCTCCACCTCCTCGACCGGACGGGCGCGGCGAGCGCGCTCGCGCACGTTCGTCTCCCCCTCGAGGATTTCGACCGGCCCTTCTGGCTCCTCGCCCTGGGCGGTTCGGCGCTCCTCCTTCTGTGGGCCGCGCTCGCCGAGGGGCCCGACCACTCGGTCCGGACGTTTCGAGCGGTGACGCTCCTGGCGGGAGCCACGCTTCCCCTCGCGGCGCTGAGATTCGGCACGACCCCCTGGAAGCCCGCGCTCGGCGGCGGGACGGTCCTGGGCCTGATCGCGTGCGGCATCGTCCACCGGGCGCTGGCCCGGCGGCGCCGGCCGGGCCCCGCCGAGCGGACGATCACGGTGGCGCGCCTCTGGATCGAGGGGGCGGGCCTCGCGCTCTTCGCGGCCGGGGCGGTGCTGCTCGGGACCGGACGGCCCCTCCCGCTGCGGCTCGCGTTCTGGGCTCTCTTCCTCCTCCGCCTCTCGGTCGCGGACCTCCTCGACCCTTCGCGGCTGGCGGGAAGGACGGGTCTCAAGGGGAGCGCCGTCCGGGACCTGAAGAACGCCGCTTCCTCCGGGCGGGCCCGAAGGAACGCGTCGTCCCGGCTGAGGCGCGGCCTGGCCGGTGCGTCGAAAGGGGCGCTCTTCCTCCTCTGGCTCGCCCTTCCGCTCCTCGCGGCGCTCGCGCCTGGCGAGGTCGCGGCGGGGGAGTGGCCGCCGTCCGCCCTCTGGCTCCGGCTCTATCCCTCGGCGGCGCTCCTCCTGACCGCGCTCCTCCTCGTGGGGGGGGGCCTGCGGGCCCTCGCGCGGCGGCCGTGGGAGGGAGCCCGGGCGCTCTCGGCCGGCATCGCCACGGCCCTCTGGGTCGCGGCGGTCCACCTCGAGCCGGCGTTCGCCGCATACCGGCATTCGCTCGCCGGCCTCTACCTCGCGGAGACGGTCGCCGGCTTCCTCCTCGGCAGCGCCTCGCGCGGGAAGGGCGAATAGCTACCGGGAAGCGAGGCGCTCCCGGACCGCCGCCTCGATGACCTCGCCGAACTCGAGGAGGCCGTGGTCGGCGCCCGGAACGACGTGCAGGAAGGACCCCTCGCGCAGCTCGCCGCTCGCCTCCCACTCCCGCCACCGCTCCTCGACCTGAGCGCACGGGACCGATTCGTCGTCGGCCCCCATCACCACCGACACGGGCACCGGGGGCGGCCGCTGGTCGACCAGGACCCCGGCCATCTCCTCGAAGAACCCGCGCCGGATCCAGAGGTTTCGCTCCTCGCCATGGTGGAACATCTCGAGGGGGTCCCCGTCGGGGAGCTTCGTCTGCCAGCGCTCGGCGAAGGCCATGGCCGGGGCCAGGAGGACCAGGGGGATCCCGGCGCCCTCCGGACGACGGGCCAGGGCGAGGGCCACGAGAGCCCCCAGGGAGCTCCCGATGACGAGGTCAGGCGGCCTCGCCGCCGCCGCGCGGGCCGCCGCCGCGACGATCGCGTCGAACGAGAGCTCCCGGAACGACGGAGCGTTCAGGTCAGGAGCCGCCACCCGGAAGCCCTCGGGGCCGAGCCGCCTCTCGAGGAGGTCGCGTTTCCTCCCCTTGGGGGACGACGCGAGCCCGTGAAGGTAGAGAAGGGACCGCTCTCCCATGGGCCGATGGTAAGCGGAATCCCCGGTCTACACTTCGTCGATGCCCCACGACCGGCGGATCGACCTTCACCTCCACGGGGCCTTCGGGGTCGACGTCCTCTCGGCCTCCGCGGAGGAGCTCGACCGGATGGCGGCGGGGCTGGCCGGCCGGGGCGTGGAGGGATTCCTCCCGACGCTCGTCCCCGTCCCGCTCCCGGCCCTCCGGGAGGCGGTGGCCCGGCTCTCCGCGTGGATCGAGAGCCGCCGGCCGGGCGACGGCCGAGGCGCGAGACCGCTGGGGATCCACTTCGAGGGGCCATTCGTCTCGCCCGACCGGTGCGGGGCGCTTCACGGGGCGGACCTTCTCGATGCCCGGCCCGCGAACGTCTCGGGCTTCTTCGACGCGATCGCCGGGGCGCCGGGCCGCGGCATGGTGACGCTCGCTCCCGAGATCCCGGGCGGGATCGACCTCGTCCGGGAGCTCTGCCGCAAGGGATTCGTCGTCTCGATCGGCCACACCGCGGCCTCCGTCGAGACTCTCGACGCCGCCCTCGCGGCCGGGGCCCGGCACATGACCCACTTCGCGAACGCCATGGCCCCGCTCCACCACCGGGCGGTCGGCCCGATCGGGTGGGGGCTCCTGCGGGACGGGGTGACGATCGACGTGATCGGCGACCTGCAGCACCTCGCCCCGGAGATGCTCCAGCTCGCCTTCCGGACGAAGCCCCCGGGACACGTCGCCCTCATCAGCGACGCGATCCCGCCGGCCGGTCTCACGGCGGCCGGCCCGTCGGAGTGGACCGTCTGGGGCGAGACGCTGTTCGTCGACGGGCGCGAGGCCCGGAATCGGAAAGGGGCGCTGGCCGGAAGCGTCTCCCTGCTCGACGAGATGGAGCGAAACCTCCTCTCGATCGGAATCGGGGAGGAGGTCGTTTCGGCCTCGGTGAACGAGACGCCCCGCCGGATCCTCGGTCTCTGAGGCGGCATGGCCTCACCGCGGCCCTCCCTCCTCGTCCTGCTCGCGTTCGCCTCGATCTACCTGGTCTGGGGCTCGACGTACCTCGCCATCCGGATCGCCCTCGAGACGCTCCCCCCGTTCACGATGGCCGGGATCCGGTATCTCTTCGCGGGCATCGTCCTGGGCGCCGTCGCGTGGCGCCGGGGGGCCCCGCCGGTCCGGGCGGCGCACCTGGGCCCGGCGCTCCTCCTCGGGGCGCTCCTCTTCCTGGGCGGGAACGGCTCGGTCGTCTGGGCGGAGCAGCGGATCTCGTCCGGTCTCGCCGCCCTGCTGATCGCCAGCGAGCCGCTCTGGGTAGCGCTCCTCCTGCTCCGCCGCGCCGAGGAGCGCCCGTCCCCCAGGGTGTTCGGAGCCATCGCGCTCGGGCTCCTCGGCCTCGCGATCCTGACCGACCCGTTCTCCGGGAAGGCCGCGGCGGACCTGCTCGGGTCCGGCGTCGTCGTCCTCGGGGCCCTCTCCTGGGCGGCCGGCTCCCTCGCCTCGCGGACGGCCACGCTCCCCTCCTCGCCCGTCCAGTCGGGAGCGCTCCAGATGGCGGCGGGCGGGGCGATCCTCCTCCTCTGCGGGGCGGCCTCCGGGGAATTCGGGAGGATCGTCTGGTCCGCCGTCTCTCTCCGGTCGGCCCTGGCCCTCAGCTACCTCGCTCTCTTCGGCTCCATCGTCGCCTTCACGGCGTACCTCTGGCTCCTGAAGGTGGCCGATCCCTCGCTCGTCTCGACGTACGCGTTCGTGAACCCCGTCGTCGCCGTCCTGCTCGGGTGGGGCGTGGGAGGAGAGGCGCTCTCGGTCCGGATGGCCGTCGCGGCCGCGCTGATCGTCCTCGCGGTCGTCCTGATCACGTCCGGACGAAAGCGCCGCCCCGCCCCTGGCTCGTGACGGGCCCTACTCGATCGTCCCCCCGCCGAGGGCCTGCGACAGGTGCCCCGGCGCGGCCCCCAGCCAGTCGAGCCGGCCGCGGGCCTGGCTGGAGAGCTTCCCTTCCGCGTTGAAGAACATCGTCTCCATCGGCCGCTTGCTGTTCAGCTTCTGGGTCGTGTCGCCGGAGGGGTCCAGGACGATCTCGCCGGGCGTCGGCAGCTGCAAGCCGTTCCGGGCGAGCCACGCGTCCACCGCTCCGAAGTCGCGATCCTGCGCGACCAGGACGAACTCGACCCGCCCGTCCGCGCCGACGTTCTGCTGGAACCGGAGGAGACCGCGCAGCTCGTCCGCGGCTTCCGGGACCGCCGTGCTGAAGAAGTGGACGACCAGGACGTGCCCGGGACGCCCCACGAGGTTCCGGGGTTTCCCCGACCGGGTCTCCACCATCAGCCGTCCCCCCGCGTCGAGGTTGAGGATGCCGTGGTCGTGGTCCGGGTGGGACGCCGGGACCAGGGAGAGGTAGTAGGAATAGGCCGCGAGGGCTCCCGCGGCGAGGATCGCAAGCCCGAGCACGGTCCTTCTCTGGTTCGTGTTCATCCCCCGATTCTACGAACGGTCCTCGTTCCCTGCCGCATCCGGAATCCTCCCCCCGGGTTTCCGGCGCAGAATGGGCCGTGGACATGCGCATCGCCGTGACCGGCGGAACGGGGCTGATCGGCCTGGCGATCTGCAGGAAACTCGTGAACCAGGGCGCCGAGGTCGTGGCGGTCACGCGGGACCCCTCCCGGGCCCGGGCGACGCTTCCCGAGGGGGTCGAGGCCGTTCCGTGGCCGGGCGGCGCGGAGGAGGCCGCCCCCCTGGGAGGCATCGACGCCGTCGTGAACCTCGCCGGCGAGCCGATCGCCCAGCGCTGGTCGCCGGCGGTCAAGAGCCGGCTGAGGGAGAGCCGGGTGAGCACGCTGGATCGGCTCTTCCGATCGATCGAGCGCTCCCCGTCGCGTCCCGCCGTCCTCGTCAGCGCTTCCGCCATCGGGTACTACGGCGCGCGGGGCGACGAGACGCTGACCGAGGAGAGCGGCCCTGGTTCGGGGTTCCTGCCCGAGGTCTGCATCGCCTGGGAGGAGGCGGCCCGGCGGTTCGAGGCTCTCGGCATCCGGACGGCGCGGGTCCGGATCGGCGTCGTCCTGGCCAAGGAAGGGGGGGCGCTCGGACGGATGCTCCCGCTCTTCCGTCTGGGGGTCGGAGGGCCGGTCGGCAGCGGCCGCCAGTGGATGTCGTGGATCCACCTCGACGACCTGGTGGACCTCCTGGCCTTCGCCGTCCACGACGGCCGCGCGGCGGGCGCCCTGAACGGGACGGCCCCCGGGCCGGTCACGAACGGGGAGTTCGCGGCGACGCTGGGGAAGGTGCTGCACCGCCCCGCGGTCGTTCCGGCCCCCGGCGCGGCGCTCCGCGTGGTCTTCGGCGAGATGGCGACCGTCCTCCTCGACGGCCAGAAGGTGCTCCCGAGTGGGGCCCAGCAGCTCGGGTTCCCGTTCCGGTACCCCTCCCTGGAGGGCGCGCTCCGGCAGATCCTCCACCCCGCCCACTCGTGCTAACTTAGCTCCATGTCGGCGCCGGTCGGTCGGAGCGTTCCCCGCGTGGATGGTCCGGCGAAGGTCACGGGGAAGGCCCTCTACGTCGACGACCTTCACCCCCCCGGCGTGCTGTACGGGGCGACCGTCCGGAGCACCCTCCCTCGCGGTCGCCTCCGGTCCCTTCAGCCGGACCCGGCGTTCGACTGGACGGGGCTGACCGTCGTCACGGCCGGGGACGTCCCCCGCAACGTCGTCGCCCTGATCGAGGACGACCAGCCCATCCTCGTTCCCGTGGGCGGAGAGATCCGGCACCGGGCCGAGGCGCTGGCCCTCGTGGCCGGGGAGGACCGCGAACGGGTCGCGCGAGCGGTCCGTCACCTCATCGCCGAGGTCGAGCCCCTCCCCGCCGTCCTCTCGATCGCCGAGTCGATGGCCGCCCGCGTCGTGATTCACCGGGACGACAACGTGCAGAAGCGGTACCGGGTCGTGAAGGGAGACGGCGCCGAAGGCCTCTCGCGGTGCGAGGTCGTGGTGACCGGCACGTACCGGACTCCGCTGCAGGAGCAGCTCTACCTCGAGCCCCAGGGCGTCCTCGCCTGGTGGGAGGCCGGGAAAGCCCGGCTCACCGGGTCCCTGCAGTGCCCGTACTACGTCGCGAAGGGGATCGAGCGGGCGTTCGACCTCCCCGGCGCCGAGATCGACGTCGTCCAGGCGGTGACGGGCGGCGGGTTCGGCGGCAAGGAGGAGTACCCCACCCTCCTCGCGCTCCACGCGCTGCTTCTCGCGCGAAAGAGCGGCCGCCCCGTCAAGATGGTCTACGGGCGGCAAGAGGACATCGAGGCGACGACGAAGCGGCACCCCGCCGAGGTCGAGATCACGACCGGCTGCGACCGCGACGGAACGTTTCGCGCCGCGTCGATCCGGATCGTCATGGACGGCGGCGCCTACGTCACCCTGACCCCGGTGGTCCTCTCCCGCGGAACCCTTCACGCCTCGGGCGCCTACAGGTGGGAGGACGTCTCCATCGAGTCGTGCGCCGTCGCCACGAACACGCCTCCGAACGGGGCCTTCCGGGGCTTCGGGGCGCCGCAGACGATCTGGGCCATGGAGCGGCACGTCGACCGGATCGCCCGGACGCTGGGCGTCGACCCCCTCGAGCTGAGGGAGAAGAACCTCCTCCGCGCCGGAGACACCACCGCCACCGACCAGCGCCTCTCCGGGTCGGTCGGCGTGGCCGAGTGCGTCGCGCGGGCCACCGAGGCGAGCGGCTACCGCGAGAGACGCGCCCGGGGTCCGGCCCGCGAAGGACGGAAGGTCCGCGGCATCGGGGTGTCCGTCTTCTTCCACGGATCCGGCTTCACGGGCTCTGGGGAGCAGAAGCTGAAGGGAACGGTCGCCGTCGATCTCCTCCCCGGGGGCCGGGCGCGCGTCAGGAGCGCGGCGACCGAGATCGGGCAGGGGACCGAGACGGTGTTCCGGCAGATCGCCGCCGCGTCTCTGGGCCTTCCGGTCGACGGGATCGACGTCTCCGTCCCGTCCACCGCGAACGTCCCCGACTCCGGCCCCACCGTCGCCTCCAGGACGGTGATGATCGTCGGGTCGCTCGTCGAGAAGGCGGCGAGGGAGATCCGGGACCGCGTCGACGGCGAGAGGTCCGCCGGCGGCGGCTCCTTCGCCGAGGCCGGCGACCGGCTGCTCGCGAGGGAGGGGGCGGTCAGCACCGTCGCGACGTACGCGCCCCCGCCGGGAGTCCGCTGGGACGACGCCACGTACAGCGGCGACGCCTATCCCGTCTTCGGCTGGGCGTGCGACGTGGCCGAGGTGGAGGTGGACCTCGACACGTTCGAGACGAGGGTCGTCGAGTTCTGGAGCGCGGTCGACGTGGGGCGGGCGATCCACCCCGGGATGTGCCGCGGCCAGATCGAGGGCGGGACGCTCCAGGCGATCGGCTGGGCCATGTCCGAGGAGGTCGTGACGTCCGGCGGCCAGATCCTGAACCCGAGGATGACGAACTACATCGTCCCGACGAGCCTCGACGCCCCGCCGTTCACGACGATCCTCGTCGAGCACCCCTACGCTCACGGACCCGGAGGCGGCGCCAAGGGACTCGGGGAGCTGCCGATGGACGGAGCGGCCCCGGCGATCGCCTCCGCGGTGGAGCACGCGACCGGCCTCGTGGCCGACGCGCTCCCGCTCCTCCCCGAACGGCTCTTCGAGCTGGCCCAGGGAGCCAGGCCGTGAGGGTCGACTTCATCCTCAACGGGGCCCCCTGCTCCGCGGACGCCCCGCCTCTCGCCCGTCTCCTGGACGTCCTCCGCGAGACGCTCCGTCTCACCGGCACGAAGGAGGGCTGCGGCGAGGGGGAGTGCGGCAGCTGCACCGTCCTCCTCGACGGGACCCCCGTGAATTCCTGCCTCGTCGCCTTCGGCCAGTGCGAGGGACGGTCCGTCACGACGGTCGAGGGGCTCTCGGGGTCCGGCCCGCTCACCCCCACGCAGCGGTCCTTCGTCGAGGAGGGAGGGACCCAGTGCGGCTTCTGCACGCCGGGCGTCCTCGTCTCCCTCGAGGCCCTGAGGACCAGGGACGCCCACCCGAGCGAGGGGGCGATCCGCGAGGCGGTGGCCGGGAACATCTGCCGTTGCACCGGGTACGCGCGAATCGTCGCGGCCGCCCGGAACGCGGCGGGCGACGGGGAGCCGGAATGACCTCGCCGCCCCTCGCCGCCCTCCCCTTCGTTTCGCCCTCCGGGCTCCCGGAGGTCCTGGGGTTGCTCGCCGACCGGAGCGCCCGGGGCGACGAGACCGTCCTCCTGGCGGGCGGGACCGACTGGTACGTCGATCGCCAAGCCCGGCTGCCGCTCCCGGGCCTCCCCCTCGTCGTCGACCTGACGCGGGTGACGGCCCTCCGGGCGATCGACCTCCACGGGGAGAGGCTCGTCCTCGGCGGCGCCACCACCTACGAGGACCTTCGCCGCAGCCCGGTCGTCTCCTCCCGGGCTCCGCTTCTCGCCCGAATGGCGGCCACGGTCGGAGCCGCGCAGATCCAGGCGCGGGGGACGCTGGCCGGGAACCTCGCCAGCGGCTCGCCGGCCGCGGACGGCGTCGCCGCCCTCGCCGCGCTGGACGCCGACCTCGTCCTCGCGAGCCGGGAGGGAGAGCGCCGGGTCCGGCTCGCCGACTTCTACACCGGATACCGGCGGTCGGTCCGCCGGCCGGACGAGCTGATCGCCCGGATCGAGGTCGCGCTCCCCGGCCTGCCGTCCCGCCAGGCCTGGAGGAAGGTCGGGGCCCGCGGCGCGCAAGCGATCTCGAAGGTGGCCCTGGCCGGGATGGCGGTGGTCGAGGAGGGCCGGATCGCGCGAATCGGGCTCGGGATGGCCTCCGTCGCCCCGACGACCTCGTTCCTGCCGTCCGTCCGCGCCCTCGCTCTCGGCCGGTCCCCCGGGGAGCTCTCCGGCAGCGCCCTCGACGAGGCCACGGGCCGGGACATCTCTCCGATCGACGACGTCCGGTCCACGGCGGCCTATCGCCTCCACGTGGCCCGGGCGCTGGTCCGGAACTTCTTCGCCTCGCTGGGCTGACGGCCCGCGCCGGGGTCAGGAGTACTTGCCGCCGCACTCGGGGCGGAACTTCGGGCACTTCCTCTTCACGGCCGGAGCGGCATCGTGGGCTGGCCCGCGGACGGCCCGGGAGCCTCGGGGGGCGGGGCCTCGGGCCGGCCGAGGGCGTACCCCTGCGCGTACTCGACGCCGAGCTCGCGGAGGATCGGGATCGTCCCGAGCGTCTCGACCGACTCCGCGATGGTCTCCTTCCCGAGCGTGTGCGCCACCGTGTCGATCGCCTTGACCAGCGCCCGGTTCCTGACGTTGACCTCGAGGTCGCGGATGAACGACCCGTCGATCTTCACGAAGTCCACGGGAAGGCTCTTGAGGTAGGTGAACGACGAGAACCCCGTCCCGAAATCGTCGAGCGCGAACCGGCAGCCGAGCCGGTTGAGCCGCCGCATCCACTCGCGGGCGGCCACGATGTCCCGGACCGCGGTCGTCTCGGTGATCTCGAACGACATCCGTCCCGCCGCGACGCCGCTGGACCGGATCCGGTCCTCGATCTCCTCCAGGAGGCTCTCCTGGCCGAGGCTGGGCCCGGAGAGGTTGACGAAGACGCCTCCCGCCGGCTCGGCCGCCAGCTTCGCGAGGACCTGCTCGATCACCCAAAGGTCGATCTGGGGCATCAGCCCGAAGCGCTCCGCGGGCGCGAGGAACTTCCCGAGCAGCACGACGGCCCCCTCTTCGTCCCGGAATCGCAGGAGCGCCTCGTGGAAGACCGTCTCCGCGCTCTCCACGAGGACGATCGGCTGGAAGTGCAGCAGGAAGCGGTCCTCGCGAAGGCCCCGCTTGATCCGCGTCGCCCAGTCCCCGGCTTCGGCCGACGCGCTGCGGCGCCAGCGTCCCGAGTCGAAGACGACGATCCGGTTCCGGCCCTGCTCCTTGGCGGCATAGAGCGCCGAGTCGGCCATCGAAAGGATGGAGGTCGCGTCGGACAGCCCGTCGATCGGGACGACGCCGACGCTGATCCCGAGCTCGAAGACGCGGCCCGCGACCTCGAACCGGTGCTCGTCGACCGTCCGGCGGAGGCGCTCGGCGGTCAACCGGCCGACCTCCACGGGGATCCCCTCCAGGAGGATCACGAACTCGTCCCCGCCCAGGCGGGCGATCTCGTCCCCGCTCCGGAGATCCCGCGACAGAAGGCCCGCGAGCTCCACGAGCAGCTGGTCGCCGGGCCCGTGCCCCACCGTGTCGTTGACGACCTTGAAGTTGTCCATGTCGAGGAGGAGGAGGGTGGCCGGTGAGCCGCGCCGCGCCCGGGCGATGCTCCGGTCGATCGAGCCGGCCAGGGCCCGCCGGTTCGGGAGGTCGGTGAGCGGGTCGTGCAGGGCGAGGTGCTCGATGCGCTCCTCGCTCTTCTTCCGGGCGGTCACGTCCTGCTTGATCGCGACGAAGTGGCTGACCTCCCCCGTCGCCCCCCGCACCGGCGTGACGGTCTGCTCCTCCACGTAGACGGAGCCGTCCTTCTTGCGGTTGTAGATCTCGCCTCGCCAGACCTGACCCGCGAGGATCATCTCCCAGAGAGCCTCGAAGAACCGCCGGTCGTGCTGACCGGAGTTCAGGAACCGGAGGTTCTTCCCGAGGACCTCGTGAGATTCGTAGCCGGTCAGCTCGGTGAAAGCCCGGTTGATCCACTGGACCTGCCCCGCGCGATCCGTGATCACGACGGCGTTCGCGGCCGACTCGAGGGCCGTCGTCTGGAGGCTGATCGTCTCGGCCTGGGAAGCCTCGAGGGTCGAGAGCGCGATCTGATCCGCGAACCGTCCGAGCAGGGCGACCTCCGGCTCCGAGAACGCCCTTTCCTTCGAGCCGTAGACGGTCAGGGCGCCCGTGACCGCCTCGTCGACGATCAGCGGAAACGAGATCGCCGACCGCAGGCCGTAGCTCTCCGCCCGCGCGAGCCAGGGAGCGAACGCCGACGCCGTCACGCTTTCCAGGATCACCGGACGCCCCGACCGGATCGCCCGGCCCACGGGACCGCTCCCCTCGGGCGTCTCGTCCCACCGGACCGAGACCTCCTCGACGTAGCGCCGCGCGGACCCTCCCGCCGCCATCGGCCCCACCGAGCCGTCCGGGTTCTTCAGGCCGATCCAGGCGAGCGGGAAATCGAGGCGGCGAGCCAGCTCCGAGCACAGGAACCCGAAGACCTCGCCCTTCTTCTCGTGGCGGAGGATCTTCCGGTCGACCTCGTGAAGGAGCCCGAGGACCAGGTCTCGCCGCTTCCGGTCCGTCACGTCCCGCGTCCCGAAGACGATCCCCCGGGGCTCGCCCGCCTCGTCCCGCACCAGGTTCCCGGCCGACTCCGCCCAGAGGACCCGGCCGTCCCGGTGGAGACACCGGTGCTCCATCAGGGCGCTCCCGCTGGACCGGACGCCCAGGCCGAAGGCTCTCACGTTCTCGACGTCCTCGGGGTGGATCCAGCGGAAGACGGACTGGCCGATCAGCTCCTCCGGCGTCCAGCCGTCCGCGGCGAGGTGGGAGGGGCTCGCGAACTGGATGACGCCTCGCAGGTCGGTCTGCGTCACGACGTCGAGCATGTTGTCGGTCACCGTCTTCAGGAGCCTGGCCGCCTCCCGGTGGGCGCGATCCACGCGCCGGCTCTCGGTCTGGTCCCGCGCGACGCAGACGACCGTGTCGGCCTCGAGGGGGGCGATGCGCGCCTCGAACACCCGGTGGCCGGCGGGGACGTCGAGCTCGTACTCGAGGGTCTGCATCGTCCGGTCGGCCAGGCAGCGCCGGATCGCCCCGAGCATCAGCTCCGCCGGCTCCGGCGGCATCACCTGGTCGATGGTGCTCCTCAGGAGCGTCTTGGCGGGGGCGACCAGCTGCTCGGGCACGGGCGCCTGGACGCTCCGGTAGGCCCCCTGCCCGTCGATCACGAAGACCAGGTCGGGGAGCGCCTGGAGGATCGCCCGGTGGCGGTTCTCGCTCTCGCGGAGGGCTTTCTCGGCCCGCTTCCACTCGATCGCCTGGGCGACGAACGACGCGACGAAGACGAGGAGATCTCGGTCGGCGGCCGAGTAGCGGACGTCCCCGCTGTAGGTCTGGACCGCGAGGACGCCGATGGTCCGGCTTCCGGTCTGGAGGGGAACCCCGAGCCAGTCGACGGACTGGGCGCCGATCAGCTCCACCGCCCCCGAGGCGACCAGCTCGTCGAACTGCTCGGGCCCGACGAGGAGCGGCTGCCCGGTACGGAGGACGAAGGCGGTCAGCCCGCGGCCCGTCGGCAGCGGTCCCGGAGGGGCTTCGTGCTCGTCGACGAAGTACGGGAAGCTCAGCTCGTCCCGGATCGGGTCGTGGACGGCGATGTAGAAGTTCTTCGCCGGGGTGAGCGTGCCGACGATCTCGTGGATGCGCCGGAAGAGGTCCTCGATGTCCCGGGAGCCCGCCACCGCGCGGGCGATCTCGTACGTCGCCTGGCGGATGCGTTCAGCGTCGGGGATCGACAGGCTCGGCCGGACGTCGTCGCTCATCGTGCGCTTACGCGAGGTTGTGGGAGGAAAATTCCATCTTGGTTCTTCGAGGATACCCTCCCCGATGCTTCCGACGGGGGGCGCCCGCAGGAACGGACGCCGCCCAGGCCGCGCTCCCCGGGATGGGGGTATTCTCTTTGCGGGGTCCTTCAGAGCGTTCGATGAGACGACCCGACCGGAAAGGAGCTTCCGATGCCCAACTCCTCCCCCGCCGAGAAGTGCCTCACGTTCATCAACACGATGCTCCAGCCGCCGGACAAGAAGGGGCGCGGGGGGAAGCCCCTCGGAGAGCGTCCGCTCGTCACGATCTCCCGGCAGGCGGGCGCGGGCGGCGTGACGCTCGGGGAGACCCTGGCGGGCTACCTCAACGGCCAGGCTCCCAAGGGATCGCTTCCCTGGACGCTGTTCGACAAGAACCTCGTCCACCAGATCCTCGAGGACCACGCCCTGCCCGAGCGCCTCGCCGACTTCATCCGCGAGGACCGTCACGCGGGAATCGAGGACACCGTCGGGGAGATCCTCGGGCTCCATCCGTCGGCCTGGCGGCTGATCCAGCACACGACCGAAACCGTCCTCCGCCTCGCCGAGGTGGGAAACGTCATCCTCGTCGGGCGGGGCTCCACCGTCATCACCCAGCACCTTCCGCGGGCGTTTCACGTCCGCGTGATCGGGTCGGTGGAGCGCAGAGTCGACCGGATCCGGAAGCTGCTCTCCCTCTCGAGGAAGGAAGCGGCCGCGCATATCGAACGCGAGGACCGCGCCCGCCGGCGGTACATGCAGAAGTACTTCAAGCGCGATCCCGACGACCCCCTTCTCTACGACGTGGTCCTGAACACCGACCGGGTCCCGATCCCGGAGGGGGCGCGGATGGTCGGCGACGCCGTTCTCGGGCGTTCGGACTGACGCGCGGGGCCGTGCGCCCCGCGCCCGAGCCTCCCCCTCGCAACTTGCCGGGCGCGGGTGCTAGGATTCGGAGATGCAGGCGTCCAGTCGGGTCGGAACGGTCGGGAACGCGGGTTCGATGAATCGCCCGGCCCGTGTCCGTGTCGTAGTGGCGCCGCGCGGCGGCCGGGGGTAATCCATGACCCAGTCCGGCCTTCCCCCCCGGCAGGGTCTCTATGACCCCTCTTTCGAGCACGACGCCTGCGGCTTCGGATTCGTCGTCGACCTGAAGGGGTCGCAGTCCCACGACATCATCCGGAAGGCCCTCCACGTCCTCTCCAACCTGGAGCACCGGGGTGCCACCGGGAGCGAGAAGAACACCGGGGACGGCGCGGGCCTCCTCACCCAGGTTCCTCACGCCTTCCTCTCGGCGCGCTGCCGGGCGCTCGGGTTCGAGCTCCCTCCTTCCGGCGACTACGGCGTCGGGATGGTCTTCCTCCCCCACGACCCGCCGAGCCGTCAGGCCTGTGAGCGGCGGCTGGAGGAGGTCGTCCGCGAGGAAGGCCAGACTTTCCTCGGGTGGCGGGACGTCCCGACCGACAACGGCTCCCTCGGGCCCTCCGCCCGGGCGAGCCAGCCCGTCATCCGCCAGGCCTTCGTCGCTCGCGGAGAGAAGACCCCGGCCGGAGACTCCTTCGAGCGGACCCTCTTCGTCATCCGGCGTCTGGTGGAAAAGGGGATCTCGCGCTCGGCGCTCCCGGGCCGGAGCCACTTCTACATCTCCAGCCTCTCGGCGCGGACCGTGGTCTACAAGGGGATGCTCAACGCGGACCAGCTGCGGAACTTCTACCCCGACCTCCAGGACGAGACGCTGAGGTCCGCGCTGGCGATGGTCCACTCCCGCTTCTCGACGAACACGTTCCCGAGCTGGTCGAGAGCCCACCCCTACCGTTTCATCTCGCACAACGGCGAGATCAACACCCTCCGGGGCAACGTGAACTGGATGCAGGCGCGGCAGCGGATGTTCGCCTCGAAGCTCTTCGGAGACGACCTCCGCAAGGTCATGCCGGTCGTGGACACCGAGGGCTCCGACTCCGCGATGTTCGACAACGTCCTGGAGCTCCTCGCCTTCGCCGGCCGCTCGCTCCCGCACGCCATGATGATGATGGTGCCGGAACCGTGGAGCCGGCACGAGTCGATGGACCCCGCCCGGAAGGCGTTCTACGAGTTCCACGCCTGCCTCATGGAGCCGTGGGACGGCCCGGCCTCCATCGCCTTCACGGACGGAGTCCGGATCGGCGCGATCCTCGACCGGAACGGCCTCCGCCCCTCCCGCTTCGTCGTGACGAAGGACGGCCTCGTGGTGATGGCTTCGGAGGTCGGCGTTCTCGACATCCCGGCCGACCGGGTCCTCCAGAAGGGGCGCCTCCGGCCCGGCCGGCTCTTCCTCGTCGACACGGCGCAGGGACGGATCGTCCCCGACGACGAGATCAAGGACGACCTCGCGGCGGCCGAGCCGTGGGGGAAATACCTCGAGGAATACCTGGTCCGGGTGCAGGACCTCCCCGAGCCCCCCGCCGTCATCGAGCCCGATCACGAGACGGTCCTGCGGCGCCAGGAGGCGTTCGGGTACACGCTGGAAGACGTTCGAATGCTCGTCAACCCGATGGCGGCCCAGGGGACCGAGCCGATCGGCTCGATGGGCACGGACATCCCGCTGGCGGTCCTCTCCGAACGGCCCCAGGTCCTGTACGACTACTTCAAGCAGCTCTTCGCCCAGGTGACGAACCCGCCGGTCGACGCCGACCGGGAGACGATCGTCATGGCGATCGACACCGCGATCGGCCCCGAGGGAAACCTCCTCGAGCCGACCGCCGAGTCGGCCCGCCACATCGAGCTGCCCACCCCGGTCCTGCTGAACGTCGAGCTGGAGAAGATCCGGGCGATGGACGGAAGGCCCGGGACCCGCGGGTTCCGGTCGATCACGCTGCCGATGCTGTTCAAGGTCCACGAAGGCGGCTCCGGGCTCCGGAAGGCCATCGAGGACCTCCGGAGGCGCGCCAGCGAGGCGATCGCCGAGGGCCACAACATCATCATCCTGTCGGACCGGGGCCACGACGCCACCGACGCGCCGATCCCGGCCCTCCTGGCCGTCTCCGCCGTTCAGCACCACCTCCTCCGGGAAGGGTCGCGGACGAAGGTGGGCCTGGTCCTCGAGACAGGGGAGCCGCGCGAGATCCACCACTTCTGCCTCCTGATCGGCTACGGCGCCAGCGCCGTCAACCCGTACCTGGCGTTCGAGACGGTCCACGACCAGGTCCGGCAGGGGCTCCTGAAGGGCGAAGGCCCCGAGGCCGAGAAGAAGTACGTCAAGGCGGTCAACAAGGGGATCGTCAAGGTGATCTCCAAGATGGGGATCTCGACGATCCAGAGCTACCACGGCGCCCAGGTCTTCGAGGCGATCGGCCTGTCCCAGGATTTCGTCGACGAGTACTTCAGCGGGACCCCCACGCGCCTCGGGGGGATCGGGATCGACGTCGTGGCCAAAGAGGTCCGCCTCCGGCACGACTGGGCCTATCCGAAGCGCCCGGTCGTCCACACCACGCTCGGCACGGGCGGCCACTACCAGTACCGGCGGGACGGGGAGCACCACCTCTTCAACCCGGAGACGATCCACTTCCTGCAGACCGCCTGCCGGACCGGCGATTTCAAGCTCTTCAAGCGCTATTCCGAGCTCGTCAACCACCAGACGAAGAACCTGACGACGCTGCGCGGCCTGATGGACTTCCGGCCCCTCGCCAAGCCCGTTCCGCTCGACGAGGTCGAGCCGGTCGAGGCGATCCTGGCCCGCTTCAAGACGGGCGCGATGTCGTACGGCTCGATCAGCCAGGAGGCCCACGAAGCCCTCGCTCTCGCCATGAACCGGATCGGCGCGAAGAGCAACACCGGCGAAGGGGGCGAGGACCCGGCCCGCTTCGTCCCGGGCCCGAACGGGGAGTCGAAGAACAGCGCGATCAAGCAGGTGGCCTCCGGGCGCTTCGGCGTCACGAGCCACTACCTCGTCAACGCCCGCGAGATCCAGATCAAGATGGCGCAGGGCGCCAAGCCGGGCGAGGGGGGCCAGCTTCCGGGGCCCAAGGTGTACCCCTGGATCGCCAAGGTGCGGCACGCGACCCCCGGCGTCGGGCTGATCTCCCCGCCGCCCCACCACGACATCTACTCGATCGAGGACCTGGCCCAGCTGATCCACGACCTGAAGAACGCCAACTCCGGCGCGCGCATCAGCGTGAAGCTGGTGAGCGAGGCGGGGGTCGGGACGATCGCCGCCGGCGTCGCGAAGGCTCACGCCGACGTCATCCTGATCAGCGGCTACGACGGCGGCACCGGCGCCGCGCCCCTCACGAGCATCCGGCACACCGGGGTCCCCTGGGAGCTCGGCCTGGCGGAGGCCCACCAGGTCCTCGTCCTGAACAACCTCCGGAGCCGCGTGGCGCTCGAGACGGACGGCCAGCTGAAGACCGGCCGCGACGTCGTCGTCGCCGCCCTTCTCGGCGCCGAGGAGTTCGGCTTCGCCACCGCCCCGCTCGTCGCGCTCGGCTGCATCATGATGCGGGTCTGTCACTCGAACACCTGCCCGGTCGGCGTCGCGACGCAGGACCCGTTCCTGAGGAAGAACTTCAGGGGCGACCCCGAGCACGTCGTGAACTTCATGCGCTTCATCGCCCAGGAGGTCCGCGAGCTGATGGCCCACCTCGGGTATCAGACCCTCGACAAGATGGTCGGGCGGAGCGAGCGGCTGGAGATGAGGCGCGCGGTGGACCACTGGAAGGCGCGCACGCTCGACTTCTCGCGGATCCTCTACAAGCCGACCGTGCCGAAGGACGTCAAGCGGAACTTCCGCTTTCCCCAGGAGCACGGGCTCGACGACGCCCTCGACGTCACGACGCTCATCCCCCTCTGCCGCCCCGCCCTCGAGAGCCGGACGCCGGTCGCCGCCACGATCCCGATCGGGAACGGCAACCGGGTCGTCGGCACGATGCTCGGGAGCGAGCTGACCCGCCGGTTCGGGCCCGACGGGCTCCCCGACGACACGATCCGGCTCAAGTTCCAGGGGTCGGCCGGGCAGAGCTTCGGCGCTTTCATCCCCCGGGGAATGACCCTTCTCCTCGAGGGGGACGCCAACGACTACGTCGGCAAGGGGCTCTCCGGCGGGAAGATCGCCGTCTTCCCGCCCGCCGCCTCCACCTTCGTCCCGGAGGAGAACATCATCATCGGGAACGTCGCGTTCTACGGCGGGACCTCTGGCGAGGCCTACATCCGCGGCGTGGCCGGCGAGCGCTTCTGCGTCCGCAACAGCGGCGTGACCGCGGTCGTCGAGGCGATCGGCGACCACGGCTGCGAGTACATGACGGGCGGGCAGGTGCTGGTCCTGGGCCTGACGGGCAGGAACTTCGCCGCCGGGATGTCGGGCGGCGTCGCCTGGGTCCTGGACGAGACGGGCGACTTCCCCACCCGGTGCAACCAGGAGCTCGTCTCCCTCTCCGGCATCCTCGACGACGAGGAGGCGGCCCACGTCAAGGAGCTGATCCGCCGGCACGTCGCGGCCACGCAGAGCGCCCGGGGGAAGGCCGTCCTGGACGCCTGGGAGGCCCTCGCCGGGAAGTTCGTCCGCGTGATGCCGAACGACTACCGCCGCGTCCTGGAGGCGCAGGCGCGGATGCGGGACAAGGGCCTCCCCGAGGACGAGGCCGTCATGGCCGCCTTCGAGGAGAACGCCCAGAACGTCGCCAGGGCGGGCGGGAACTGACGATGGGCAAGCTGACCGGGTTCCTCGAGTTTCCCCGCGAGGCCCCGAAGGGGAGGGCTCCGGAGGAGCGCGTCAAGGACTGGGAAGAGTCGCACGTCGAGGCGGGAGCGGATCTCCTCCGGCGTCAGGGGGCCCGCTGCATGGACTGCGGCACGCCCTACTGCCACACCGGAAAGCTGATCGCCGGCATGGCGTCGGGATGTCCGGTCAACAACCTGATCCCCGACTGGAACGACCTCGTCTACCGCGGGCTCTGGAGGGAGGCCTCGATCCGCCTCCACCAGACCAACAACTTCCCCGAGTTCACCGGCCGCGTCTGCCCGGCCCCCTGCGAGGGATCGTGCACTCTCGGCCTCGACGGCGAGCCGGTGACGATCAAGACGATCGAGTGCACGATCGTCGACCGCGCCTTCGCGGAAGGGTGGATCTCCCCCGAGCCGCCGGCGGTCAGGACGGGCAAACGGGTCGCGGTGATCGGCTCCGGCCCGGCGGGCCTCGCGGCCGCGGCCCAGCTGAACCGGGCCGGGCACACCGTCACGGTCATCGAGCGGGCCGACCGGATCGGCGGCCTCCTGATGTACGGCATCCCGAACATGAAGCTGGACAAGTCGATCGTCGACCGGCGGGTCCGGCTGATGGCCGACTCCGGGGTCCGGTTCGTGACCGGCGTCGAGGCCGGCCGGGACATCCCGGTCTCCCGGCTCCTCGCCGACTACGACGCCGCCGTCCTCTGCTGCGGCGCCACCCAGGCCCGCGACCTCGCAGTGGAAGGCCGGAACCTCTCGGGAGTCCACCTCGCGATGGAGTTCCTCCACGCGAACACCAAGAGCCTGCTGGACTCCGGGCACGCCGACGGCCAGTACATCTCGGCCAAGGGGAAGGACGTCGTCGTCATCGGCGGCGGCGACACCGGCACCGATTGCGTCGGCACCTCGCTCCGTCACGGGGCGAAGAGCGTCACCCAGCTCGAGATCCTCCCGGAGCCGCCCCCCGTGCGCGCGGCCGACAACCCCTGGCCGCAGTGGCCCAAGGTCTACCGGCTCGACTACGGTCAGGAAGAGGCCGCGGCCCTTCAGGGGAGCGATCCGCGCCTCTATTCGATCCAGACGAAGAGGATGGTCGGAGACTCCGAGGGTAGGGTCCAGGAGCTCCACGTCTCCCGGATCGAGTGGAAGCGCGCCGCGGATGGCCGCCACACCCCCGCGGAGGTGCCTGGAACCGATCGGGTGCTTCCCGCCCAGCTCGTCCTCCTCGCTCTCGGCTTCCTCGGGCCCGAGAAGAAAGGACTCGTCCACGACCTCGGCCTGAAGCTCGACGACCGCGGGAACGTCGTCACCGACGGCGAGAGGATGACCAGCGTCCCGGGCGTCTTCGCCGCCGGCGACATGGTCCGGGGGCAGTCCCTCGTGGTCTGGGCGATCGAGGAGGGGCGGAAGGCCGCCCGGGGAGTCGACCGGTACCTGATGTACGGCGAAACCTACCTGCCGTAACGGCCTTCGGGGTCAGTTCCCCACCGGCGCGACACCGGGGCCAGAAGAAACGGCGGATTTCGTACACTGCGACATTGCAGCCCCGGGGCCTCCCGGGCTGGAGGTGAATTCATGCAGCTCCCGATGCTCCTCTTCGCTCTTGCCGCCGTCGACGCGGTCGTCGTCTTCCTGGTGGCTCCGGCGGCCTCCGGCTCCGCGTTCCTCCTTGCGGTTCCCGTCCTCGGGCCTCTCGTCCTCGGTCTCCTCGCGCTGAGGCGGCGCCCGGCTACCGCGGCGCTCCCGGCGGCGGCCGAGCCGAAGGCCTTGCCCGAGACCCCGGCCTCCTCCTCCGCTGCCGGCCTGAGGCTCCTCTCGGCTCTCCAGGAAGAGGCCCGGCTCGTCGACTTCGTGGCCGAGGAGATCTCCGGCTACTCCGACCAGCAGGTGGGCGCGGCAGCCCGCGGTATCCACGCCTCGCTCAGGAAGGCGTTCGACGCGCGGATGGCGCTCGAGCCGGTCCTGCAGGGCGAGGAGGGCGACCAGGTGGAGGTGCCTGCCGGATTCGACCCGGCCGCGATCCGTATCCTGGGGACCCCCACCGGCCAGCCTCCGTATCGGGGCGTGCTCCGCCATGCCGGCTGGAGGGCGAAGCGGGCGCGCCTCCCCATGCCGGTGGCCGGGACAGATGCCACCGTCCTCGCCCCGGCCGAGGTGGAGGTCTCTTGAGCGGCCGCAAGCCGTCGTCACCACCCAGCCCTTCCAGGTTCGTCGTCGGGATCGACCTCGGCACCACCAACTCCGCCGTCGCCTTCTGCGACACGGCCGCGACGCCCCGAGGGGGAACGCCCGGCGAGATGCCGATCAGGCTCCTCCTGATCCCGCAGCTGACGGCCCCGGGGACCGTCGAGGAGAGAACGCTCCTCCCCTCGTTCCTCTACCTGGCGCCGAAGGACGAGGAGAGCGCGCTGCGTCTGCCCTGGGGGGAGACGCCGGGCGGGGTGGCCGGAGCCTATGCCCGCAAGAGGGCGGCCGAGGTCCCCGAGCGGGTCGTCTCGTCGGCGAAATCGTGGCTCTCGATGTCCGAGGTCGACCGGACGGCGCCGATCCTTCCCTGGACCCCCGACGGCTCCGGCGAGCCCGACGCGCGGATCTCGCCCGTCGCGGCGACGGCCGCCTACCTCGCCCACCTGCGCGGCGCCTGGGACGCGGCGATGGCCAGCGACGACCCGGCCGCGCGCCTTTCCGAGCAGGAGGTCTTCCTCACCGTCCCGGCGTCGTTCGACGCGGCCGCTCGCGAGCTGACCGTGAAGGCCGCCGCGGCCGCCGGGCTGAAACGCGTCGTCCTCCTCGAGGAGCCGCAGGCCGCGGTCTACGCCTACCTCGAGGAGAGGGGCGACGCCTGGAGAAGGGAACTCTCCGTCGGGGACCTCCTCCTCGTCGTCGACATCGGCGGCGGCACGACCGACTTCAGCCTGGTGACGGTCCTCGGCGAGGAGGGTGAGCTGTCGCTCCACCGCGTCGCCGTCGGCGACCACCTGCTGCTCGGTGGCGACAACATGGACCTCGCCCTCGCCCTTTCCGTCCGCGAGCGGCTCGCCCGGGACGGGAAGCGGCTCGACGCCTGGCAGCTCAGCGGCCTGATCCAGGCCTGCCGCGAGGCCAAGGAGACGCTCCTGGCAGGGGACGGCGGCGCCGGCAAGCCGGTGCCCGCTTCGGTCCCGCTCGTCATCCTCGGCCGCGGCCGCAAGCTCGTCGGCGGGACGGTGACGGTAGAGCTGACCCGCGAGGAGGCCCACGCGGCGCTCGTCGACGGCTTCTTCCCGAACGTGGCGCTCGGCGACGCCCCGTCGTCGGCGGCCCCGCCCGGGCTCGGCGAGCTGGGCCTGGCGTACGCGAGCGACCCGGCCGTCACCAGGCACCTCTCGACCTTCCTCGGGGGGCACCTCGCCGCGGCGGGCGACGCGTCGCGCCTGCCGACGGTCCTGCTGTTCAACGGCGGCGTCACGAAGGCCGCGGCGATGCGGGACCGCGTGACGGGCCTCCTCGCCGCCTGGGCTCAAGAGACCGGCGCCGCCTCCATCCGCGTCCTCCAGGGGACGGACCCGGAGCACGCCGTGGCGCGGGGCGCCGCTTATCACGGCCTCGCCCGGCGCGGGAAGGGAGTCCGGATCCGCGGCGGGGCGGCCCGCTCGTACTACGTCGGAGTGGCCAGCGCGATGCCGTCGGTCCCGGGCCGCGAGCCGCGCGTCAAGGGGCTCTGCGTCCTGCCGTTCGGCGTCGAGGAGGGGACCGAGAGCCCGGTGGCGGGGGCCGACTTCGGGCTCCTCCTGGGGCAGAACGCCTCGTTCCGCTTCTATGCCTCGTCCACCCGCCTGGAGGACCGGCTCGGCCTCGTCCTCGACGAGTGGGAAACGGAGGAGCTCGCCGAGCTCGCCCCGCTGACGGTCACCCTCGAGGCGGAGGCGAAGGGGCGGGTCCCCGTCCGCCTCTCGTCGCACTTCACCGAGGTCGGCACGCTCGAGCTCTGGTTCCACGAGCGGGACGGCGAGCGGCGCTGGAAGCTCGAGATCGGCGTCCGCGAGCGGGCGGCCGGCTGAGGCGGCGGGAAGAGCCGCCGTGCCGTTCGTCGGCATCGACCTCGGGACGACCAACTCCGCGATGGCCTTCGCCGACCCCGACCAGGGGATCGGAGTCACTCTCTTCCCGGTGCCGCAGCTCGTGGGCGAAGGCGAGGTCGCGCCGCGCGCGACGCTGCCTTCGGTCGTCTACCTCGCGGGAGACGACGACGTGGCGCCGGGCGCGCTGGCGCTGCCGTGGCGCGAGGACGACCGGACGGCGGTCGGGCTCCTCGGGCGGCGGCTCGGCGAGCGGATCGCCGGCCGGCTGGTCACCTCCTCGAAGTCGTGGCTCTGCCACGGGGGCGTCGACCGGGAAGCGGCGATCCTGCCGTGGGGCTCTCCCGACGGAGCGAGGAAGCTCTCCCCCGTCGCCGCCTCCGCGCGCGTCCTCGCGCACCTCCGCGAGGCCTGGGACGCGGCCCATCCCGGGCACCCGCTCGGGCGGCAGGAGGTCGTCCTCACCGTCCCGGCCTCCTTCGACGCCGTCGCGCGCGAGCTGACCGTCGAGGCTGCCGCGGCCGCGGGTCTCCCGGAGGTGCGGCTCCTCGAGGAGCCGCAGGCGGCCCTCTACGCCTGGCTGGACGCCAACCCTTCGTGGCGGCGGACGCTCGAGGGGGTCGACTCGGTCCTCGTCGTCGACGTCGGCGGCGGGACGACCGACTTCTCGCTCGTCGCCGTCGAGCGCGGCAGGAACGGCCTCGCGCTCGAGCGGGTCGCCGTGGGCGATCACCTCCTCCTCGGCGGAGACAACGTCGACGTGGCCCTCGCCCGGCTCGTGGAGTCGCGGGACGGGCGGGCCGCACCTCTCGACGCGGCCCGCTGGGCACAGCTCACGGCCCTCTGTCGCGAGGCCAAAGAGAGGCTCCTCGGCGACGAGCCGCCCTCGTCGGTCACCGTGACGCTCCCCGGGCGGGGCCGCGGGGTGGTCGCCGGCACGCTCGCGGCCGAGCTCCGCCGCGAGGAGGTCGAGGAGCTGGTCCTCGACGGCTTCTTCCAGGCAGTGGCCGCGTCGGCCAGGCCCCGCGCCGACGCCGGGCCGGGCCTCGCCGAGTTCGGGCTCCCGTTCGCCTCCGACCCCGCGGTGACGAGACACCTCGCGGAGTTCCTCTCCCGCTCCTCCGCCGCGCCCGGGGCGGTCCTCTTCAACGGCGGCGCGCTGGCACCCCCCGTCGTCCGGGAGCGGTTGATGCGGGTCCTCGCCTCCTGGCTCGGCAAGCGTCCCGTCGAGCTGCCCGGCACCGACCTCGACCTCGCCGTGGCCAAGGGGGCCGCCACGTACGCGCTGGCGCGGGCCGGCATCGGGACGCGGGTGGCCGGCGGGGCCGCCCGCGTCTACTACGTCGAGGTCCACGCCGGCGAGGCGACGCAGCTCCTCTGCGTCGCCCCGCGGGGCATGGCCGAGGGGGACGCGACGGACTTGCCGGCCCTGGCATTCGAGGTCGTCGCGAACACGCCAGCCCGCTTCCCCATCCACGCCTCGAGCGTCCGGGGGGACGAGGCCGGGGCGCTCGTGGCCGTGGACGCGCCGGGGCTCGCCGCGGTCGGCTCTGTCGAGACCGTCCTCCGCTTCGGCCGCTCCCTCGCCGAGCGGTCGATCCCCGTGAGTCTCGAGGCGCGCCTGACCGAGGTGGGGACCCTCGAGATCTGGTGCCGCTCGCGGTCGACCGAGCACCGCTGGAAGCTGGATTTCGACCTGAGGGCCAGGAAGGCCGTCGCCTCCGCGGCGCCGGGAGGTCCGGGCGACGTCCTCATCGTGCCGCAGGAGCGGCTCGAGGCGGCGTACGCGCTCCTGGCGGAGTGCTTCGGGACGGCGCGGACGCCCGCCCCGGATGGAGCGCCCGTCGACCCGGCCGACCTCCCGAAGCGGCTCGCCGACACCTTCCTCTCCGGCAAGGACTCCTGGCCGCTCGGCGCGGTACGGTCCCTCTTCGACCGGCTCTTCGACCTCGCCTCCGGGCGCGGCAAGAGCGCGGCCCACGAGACCCGCTGGCTGAACCTGGCCGGCTTCTGCGTCCGCCCCGGCTTCGGCGAGGCGCGCGACGGCTGGCGGGTCGAACGGCTCTGGCGGCTGTTCGCCGGCGGCCTGAGATTTCCTTCCTCACCGCAGGGACGCGCCGAGTGGTGGACTCTCTGGAAGCGGGCGGCGGGGGGTCTCTCCCGCCAGCAGCAGCAGGCCCTCTTCAACCAGCTCAAGGCATTTCTCCTCCCGCAGCCGCAGCGGAGCCGGCCCACCGGGGCGCGGAAGCCGCAGGCATTGGCGCAGGAGCTGCGCGAGATGTGGATGGCGGCAGGCTCGCTCGACAAGATCGCCGCCGAGGCGAGGCGCGACCTGGCCGCCGCCCTCGCCCCCAGGGTCTCGAAGGGGAAGGGGAGCGACGCCGAGACGTGGGCCTTCGGGCGCCTGTGCGCCCGCTCACCGCTGGCCGGACCAGCGAACACCGTCATCTCGCCGTCGGTCGTCGCACCCTGGCTCGAGACGCTCGTCGTCAAGCCGTGGGAACGGCCCGCGGCCGTCGCGCTCGCCCTCGCGCAGGCGGCGCGCGCCACCGGCGACCGCCACCGCGACCTGCCGGACGACCTCCGCGAGAGGGTGGCCGCCAGGCTCGAGTCCGAGCCCGAAGGGAAGCGGCTCGCGCCGCTCGTCAGGACAGTGGCGGAATTCGCCGAGGCCGACCGGGCCCGCCTCCTCGCCGAAGTCCTGCCGGTCGGTCTGCGCCTCGCCGCGCCGGACACTCCCTGAGCTCTCGTCTCGGGGGGCGCCCTGTCGCGCCGCTGAGGAAGGTCCCTACCCGGCCCAATCCCCCAGGATCGGGCCAGGGCCGGGACGGTCGAGAAGGGCGAAGGCCCCGCGCAGGATCCGGGTCTGGAGCTCGGGGTCGTTCGGACGCCCGAGCGGGTACCCGAGCGGATAGGGAACGAACAGCGCGCGCGGCGTTCCCACCTTCCCGGTCACCTCGCGGAGCACCGTGACCGACGCCGTCGCCACCCCCCTCTTCTCGAGCTCGCCCGCGACCAGACCGACGGTCTGGTGGCACATCGGTCAGAGGGGGACGAGGATCGCAACGTCGACGCCGTCGCCGGCCAAGAGCTCGGCGGCTGCGGGGGCCGTTTCAGAGATCAATCGCCCCGGAGCCGTGATCGAGCCCATGAAGGAGAGGTGCCGGCCGCTCAGCGAGCCGATCTCCCCGCGGGCCGCCATCTCGCGGAGCCGGTCGAGCGGGAAGCCGAGGTTCCGGTCCTCGAGGAAGCCCGCCTGGTCGAACGCGTCCGACTTGTGGGCCACCCGCAGCCGGGAGACGTCGACGTCCCCGGGGATCTCGCGGAAGGAGAAGTCTCCCCCCTTGAATAGCTCGTCGAAAGGGACCTGCTCGGGGAGGTGGACCGCCCCGGTCGAGACGAGGGCGACCCGCGCCGACGAGAGCGGGCGCCTCGGGACCGTGAACGGGACCGGGTCGAGACGGCGGTACCGGTAGGCCGCCATGAAGATCCGGTTCTTGAAGGAGAGATCCGACAGCGTGGCCACGGTCGGAGTATGGAACAGGGCCCGCCGCGGGGTGGGCTGATAGAGTTTCGCGATGAACACAGCAGCCATCGGTCTCGTCCTGTTCCAGCTCGTCTCCTCGCACGGAGGTGCGGTGACTCCGGTGCCGGCCTCCAGCTCGGCCGCCGGCGTCACATGGACGGTCCCCAAGGGGTGGCTGGTCGTCCCCAGCTCCTCGGCGATGCGCTTCGCGACGTACAGGGTCGAAGCGGCGCCGGGCGACAGGGAGGGGGGCGAGGTCTCGGTCTTCGTCTTCGGCAAGGGGGACGGAGGCTCGGTCGACTCGAACGTCGCCCGCTGGCAGGGCCAGTTCCAGCCCGAGGCGAAGGGACCCAAGGAGCCGCCCGTTCCCCAGAAGACGAAGGTCGGACCGATCGACGTCACGATCGTGACGACCGAGGGGACCTACGCTTCCGGGATGCCCGGGGCGGCCTCCACCCCGAAGAGCGGCTGGGCGCTCCGGGGCGCGATCGTCGAGGGGCCCGCCGGCTCCGTCTTCTTCAAGCTGGTCGGCCCGAAGAAGACGGTCGCAAAGGAGACCCCGGCCTTCGACTCCCTCGTCAAGAGCCTGAAGCGGGGCTGAGCGGGGCTGATCCCCGCGTCAGGCGGCGAGGATGCGCGCTGTCTCGCGGGCGGCGGCGGCGGGCGCCAGCGCCGTGTCGGCGATCCCCGAGACGACTCGGGTGGCGTCGTGGTCGACGCGGCGACCACCGGCGCCGGCCCAGAGGCCCGGGGGGACGGTCGTCAGGTAGGCCGAGAAGGTGTGGTGCATCGTGCCCGGCCGCTCCCCGATCAGGTGGACGATCGCCCGGGGCCTTCCAGCCGCCGGAAGATTCCCGAAGAGGATCTCGCCGATCCGGTAGCCCACCCGCACCCGTCCGGAGGTGACGACGAGCAGGGAAGGGGAGAGGCGAAGCTTCCGCTCCGAGAGGGCGGCGCGCAGCTCCGCCAGGTAGGGGGCGAGGTGCCCCTCGTCGGTGATGGCGAGAGCGTTCAGGCCGTCCGAGACGACCACCTGTACGTCGAACTCGCCGGCCGACGCTCGGAGAGCTGACACGGCCGCCAGGGAGAGGTCTCCCAGCTCCTCCCCGGTCTGCGGGTGGAGGATGTAGTCCGTGCGGTCGGCCGAGCGCGTCCGGAGGGGAACGGAGCCCGGCAGCGCCGCGACGAACCCCGGCGACATCGCCTTCCAGATCGCCTTCTTCGAGTCGTCGTAGAGGGCCCGGATCTCGCGGTCCAGGGCGGGGTCGAGGTCCCAGATCTCCTTCCCGTGACCGACCGCCAGCGGGACACCCCTTCCGCGCACCGCCGCGATCTTCGCGCGCGCCTCGGCGGCGACTTCCCCGTCGGAGCGGGAGTCCCCCTTGCGGCGCCGGTATTCCCGGTAGACCCAGGCGGGGTCACCGAATCGGGGCGTCGGCCGTCCCGTCGCGTCGAGGATTCCTATCGAGCGGAAGAAGGCCCCCATCCTCTCGTCCACGCGCAGCCCGAGCTTCGCCCTCAGGCGGACGTGGTCGGCGAAGCTCGTCGTCAGGTAGCCGAGCATCGGGTCGTTCTTCGTCGGAAGGGCCATCAGGTAGGCGGGGCCGGCCGCCAGGGCTCTCTCCATGCACCAGTCGAGGTCGTCGAGGGAGACGTCCATGTGGAGGGTCGCGCAAACGTCGAGGCCGATCGTCAGTCCGTGGAGCTTCCCCATGACGACGTCCTCCAGGCAGCAGCGGACGAGCTGCTCGCGCGTGCGGAAGACCTCCGGTCCGATGAACCCCGCCACGTCGTTCAGGTGGACCCACGGCGCCTCGGGCCGGCCGGCACGGAGCTGCGCGCGCGCCACTTCCTGCTTCAGCAGGCGGGCGAAGCCGTACTTGCGGGACTCGTGGACGACCATGTCGGTTCCCTCGGCGTGGCCGTTCGTGAAGTCGGCCCCCTGCCCCGTCTCGAAATAGAGGCCCCACTTCCCGCTGCGTGTCGAGGCGTGGGCGAGCATCTTCTCCGTGGTCAGGTCGAAAGTCCGGTTGGCCCCGGTCGACCCGGCGAGGCTCTGGAACCAGATCCCGGTCGTCCCGGGATGGGCGGCCTCGACGGCGGCCTGCACGTCGATGTGCGCCAGGACGGAGTGCGGGAGGACCTGGGCGAGACCGAACGTCTCGAGAACGTCCTGCAGCGCCGCTTCGACCCGCCACACGGAGACCGGGTCGCTCGAGACCGGGTTCGTCCCGACGACCAGGTCCCCCACGGCGAACGAGAACGCGTCGAACACCTGCCACTTGATGTCGTCGACGTCGTCCGTCGGGGAGTTCGGCTGGATCCGCGCCGAGAGGTACCCCTTCGCGCCGACGTGGGACCCGGGGAGGGGGTTCCAGATCCTGCTGCCGATCGCGGCCAGCTCGTCGTTCGAGAGGATCTTCACGAGGCAGGCGATCACGTCACTCCCGAGCCCGAGACAGACCCCCTTCACCTCCTCCTCCGGAGCCGACAGCAGGAAACGCCTCAGCTTTCCGAGGGTCCAGTCCGCCGTGCGGGCGGCGGCCAGGGAGTCTCGCGCAGCGAGGATCCTCGCGTAGAGAGGGTCCTCGAAGAGGGGGTGGGCGTCGATCGCCCCGAGCGCCGTCCTTTCCAGCAGGCGGCGGGCCGCCTTCCGCGCCGCCTCGTCCTGAGCGGCCACGCCGACGATGGCGTCCCCCTCCTTGAACTCGTTCGCCGCTCCGACGAGCCTCCGGTAGAGGTCCGGGTCGAACCTCCCTGCGGTCCTCACGATGGACGAGAAGAGGTCTTCCCCGTCCACGTCGACAGCCGGGAGCCCGGCGAAGGCGAGGCTGGCGAGGCCGATGGCCGCGCGGCGGCCGAAGTCCCGGCGATCGAGGTCCCTCGGAGATCGGTCCATGTCGTTCCCCCGGGGAAATCGTACTCTGATCGGCCGGGGGGGAGACCCCGGTTTGCCCTTGCCGGTCGGACCGGCCACAATCGGCCCCTGATGAGTTGCGGCACCTGCTCCATCGGCACCCTGACGAACCCGGGCGGCAACTACGTCGGGGTCCGGCTCGCCGACGCCGAGGACGGCAAGATGACGGCGGTCCTCGCCGGCGAGGTCCAGCTGAAGGAGGGCGAGAGGATCATCGTCGACACCGACCAGGGGCCCGAGTTCGCCGAGGTGCTGACGACCGACCCGCTCCTCGCCAAGCCCTGCTCGACGAAGAAGGCCCGGAGGCTCCTCAGGCTCGCCTCGGACTCCGAGTACGCCGATTTCGTCGAGCGGCTCGAGCTCCAGGACCGGGCGTTCCTCTTCGCGGCCCGGCGGATCGCGGAGACGGGCCTTCCCCTGAAGCTCGCCAAGTGCGCCGTCGGCTTCGACCGCCGGAAGATCCTCGTCGTCTATTCCTCCGAGGAGAGGGCCAACGTCCGGGATCTCCTCCGGGAGATCTCGGACGAATTTCACCTGCGCGTCGAGGGAAAGCTCGTCGGAGTCCGGGACGAGACGAAGATGATGGGCGGGATCGGCCCCTGCGGACTGACGCTCTGCTGCTCGACCTGGCTGCGCGGCTTCCACCCCGTGACGATCAAGATGGCAAAGCTGCAGGGGATCACTCCGAACCCCGCGAAGCTGACCGGGATGTGCGGGCGCCTCAAGTGCTGCATCGCCTACGAGCTCGAAGGGGGGATCGAGGGGGCCCGGCGCCTCGGCTCGCGCGGCCCCGACAAGAAGCCGGCCCCGGCACCTCCCCTGACCCCCGCCTCCTGATAGACTCGGCCAAACTCACCGGTCCGGACGTATCCCATCGAGATCGATCCGCATGGAAAGAGGTGCAGGATGGCCACCGCCAGACGCCCGGACTCGGGCGGAGAAGGCTCGTCGCCCCCGGCAGACGGCGCGAACAGCCCCGAGTTCGGCCCCCGAAAGCTGATCCGCTCTTCCCTGGCCGACCTCCGGAAAGACCACGGGCTCCCGCGGAGCTCCTCGTCCCGCAAGCCCGTCCCGCCGGAGCAGACGAGCGCCGAGGCGTTCTACTACCTCAAGCAGATGCAGTCGCGGACGCCGATCGTCGTCTGCCTCCTGAACGGAGAGGAGCTCCGGGGCTGGATCGAGTGGTACGACAAGGACGTCATCAAGCTGAACCGCGAGAACGCCCCGAACCTCGTCGTCCCCAAGCACGCCATCAAGTACCTCTACAAGGAGGAGGAGGAGCGGCAGCTCCGGCGCAGGAAGCCCCGCCCCGCCGTCCAGCCGCCGGAGGCCGGATGAGGGCCCGCTGACGACTGGTTGCCCCCTGCTCCGGCGCGTAGACTTCCGTCCATGAGCGCAGCCGCAACCAGCAAGGAGTCCCTCACCGAGTTCGCCCGCCAGAACCGTGACCGGTTCGAATCGCTTCTCAAGGAGTTCGTCGAGATCCAGTCCGTCTCGAGCGACCCGTCGAAGAAGACGGCCATCCTCGAGGGAGCGAGACTCGCCTGCGACACGATCCGCCACTTCGGCGGAGAGGCGGCGGTCATCGAGACGGAGGGGAACCCGATCGTCCACGGGAAGTGGGGAAACGACCCGGCGCGGCCCACCGTGACGGTCTACAACCACCTCGACGTCCAGCCGGCCTCCAAGGAGACCGAGCCGTGGGTGACCGAGCCGTTCGAGTTCGTCAAGTCCGGCGACCGCTACCTCGGACGGGGCACCACGGACGACAAGGGCCCCGCCCTCACGGCCCTCTTCGGGATCAAGGCCGCCCTGGACGCCGGCCTGCCGGTGAATCTCCGGGTCCTCTGGGAGTTCGAGGAGGAGATCGGCTCCCCCAGCTTCGAGAAGGGGATCTCGTCCGCCGCGGGGGCGCTGGCCACCGATTCCGTGATCGTCTCCGACACGATCTGGATCGCTCGCGGCAAGCCGGCGGCGCCGGCCGGCCTTCGCGGCCTCCAGGGATTCACGTTCCACCTGGAGACGGGGACCACCGAGCAGCACTCGGGTGTCACGGGGGGAGCCGCGAGGAACCCGATGGCCGAGCTGATGAAGCTCGTCTCCGAGATCTTCGACGCCCAGACGGGCCGGGTGAAGATCCCCGGCTTCTACGACGACGTGGTCGCCGTGACGAAGAAGGAGCTGGCCGACTTCGCGCGCTCCGGCTTCACCGTCGCCGGCTTCAAGAAGGACCACCTCTTCAAGAAGCTCAGGACGAACGACGCGCTCGACGTGATGAAGCGCATCTGGGCCCTCCCGACGTTCGAGGTCCACGGCATGACCGGCGGCTACACCGGCCCCGGCATCAAGACCATCGTCCCGCCGCGCGCCGAGGCGAAGGTCTCGTGCCGCCTCGTCCCGAACCAGACCGGCGAGAAGATCGCGAAGCTGGTCAAGGCCTTCGTCAAGAAACGGAACCCGGACGTCGAGGTGAGGCTCTGCAACCGCCTCGACCCGTACCAGGGGATCACCGAGGGAGCGCTGCCGGACGCCGTCCGCCGCGCCGCGAAATTCGCGTTCGGTAAAGAGCCGGTCTTCGTCCGCGAGGGCGGGTCGATCGGCGCGGTCGTCACGATGGAGAAGGTGCTGAAGGCCCCGGTCCTCTTCCTCGGC
The DNA here is from genome assembly GCA_903845115.1 of uncultured Acidobacteriota bacterium. Taxonomy (GTDB): domain Bacteria; phylum Acidobacteriota; class Thermoanaerobaculia; order UBA5066; family UBA5066; genus CAIMWE01. The sequence continues at coordinate 207,418 of CAIMWE010000025.1, forward strand.
CTCTCCCTCCCCGAGCACGGATACCACGCCCCGAACGAGAACTACGACTGGGAACAGGCCTCGGGAGGGATGATCGCCTTCGCCAAGTACTTCGAGGAGATCGCCCGCCTCGGCAAGGGCGCCGGATGCGCGGCCCCCGCGCCGAAAGCGGCGGCGCGGAAGGGAAAGCCGGCCCGCCGGAAGAAGTAGGGCTAGGGCGGGAGGCCCGGAGCGGCGGCTACCGGGCCCCCTTCCCCACGAGCACGGCCGGGATCGTCCGGAGCAGGATCTTCACGTCCAGCCCCAGGCTCCAGTTGTCGATGTAAGCCAGGTCGAGCTCCATCCACTCGTCGAAGTCGAGGATGTCGTTCCGGCCGGAGACCTGCCAGAGGCCGGTCACGCCCGGCTTCATCGAGAGCCGCCTCCGGTGCCACTCCTGGTAGCGGACCAGCTCTTCCGGGGTGGGCGGCCGGGGTCCCACCAGCGACATCTCCCCCTTCAGGACGTTCCAGAACTGCGGGGCCTCGTCGAGGGAGAACCGGCGGATGAACCGGCCGAGCGGCGTCACCCTCGGGTCGTCGGCGGCCTTGAAGACCGGCCCGTCGTGCTCGTTGAGGTGCGCCACTTCCGAGAGCTTCTCGTCGGCGCCGTCGACCATCGTCCGGAGCTTGAAGAGGGTGAACGGCCGGCCGTTCAGCCCGCACCGCGTCTGCTGGAAGAAGGCCGGGCCCTTCGAGCTGAGCCGGATGAGGGCCGCGGAGACGATCACCGGGACGGTGTAAAGAGCCCCGAGGACGATCGAGAGCGCGATGTCCATCCCCCGCTTCAACACGAGGGCGAGGTCGTCTCCGGGCACGGTGGAGAACGTGAGGAGCGGCGTCCCCTGGAACTCCTCCAGCGAGACGTGGGCGAAGACGTGCGGGAAGAAGTCGAGGACCAGGCGGGTCCTGACGCCCATCTTCTCGCAGAGGAGAAAGACCTCCTCCAGCTTCTCCAGCTCCCCCTTGTCGACCGTCAGGATCACCTCGTCGACCGCGTGGTTGGCGAGGATGGCCGGAAACTCCTCGAGGGTCCCGAGGACGGGGAGGTCGGCGCTGGGAGAGCCGGGCGGGTCGGCCGGGTGCTCCCGGACGACCCCGAGAATCCTGAACCCCCACCATCCGTGCTCGTGGATCAGCCGGGCCATCGCCCTGGCCCGCTGGGTGTCGCCCACCAGGACGACGGTCCGGTAGTTGAGCCCGGCCGCCCGGACGCGGCGGGCCACGAGGCGGACGAGGAGGCGGACCGAGATCCCGAGGGCGACGTCGAGGGCGAAGAAGATCAGCAGGAACGGGCGCGAGATGAACTCCCAGCGGAATCCGAAGACGAGCAGGGTCAGGAAGACGGTTCCCGTCGCCGCCACGCGCGTGATCAGCGCGATCTCGTCCTTCAGCCCGGCCGTCCGCCTGCTCCGGTAGGCCCCCAGGGCGAAGAGGAGGGCGGTCCAGATCACCACGATCGGACCGGCGAGGACCAGGTAGTAGCTCAGCTCGAAGAGCCCGGTCGGGAAGGCTCTCGGGAAGAGCTTCGGCAGGACGACGCTCCGTAGCCAGTACGCCATCGTCAGCGCGGCGAGCGCCGACGTCAGGTCCGCCGCCCAGAGGAAGGCGGCGATCGTGCGACCCTGCTGTTTGAGCATCGTCTGTAGGCCAGCGGCAGCCGGGGTGATTCCCCCGGAGGACAGCTAGCCCCCTATGCTAGCAACTGCCGTGCCCCCTGCCCTGGAGAGGGGCTAGCGGACCTGCAGGAGCCTCTCGTAGGCATCCGTCACGGCGTCCCACCGATAGAGCTCCGCCGCCCGGCGGCCGGCCCGCGTTCCCATCGCGAGGCGCCCCTCGTCCGAGCGAAACAGCTCCTCGAGGGCGGCCGAGAGCGTCTCGGGCCTTCCGGCCTCGAACCAGACCGCCTCGTCGCCCAGGACCTCCCGGTTCTCCGCCGTGCCGTGGGCCACGATCGGCCGGCCGAACCCCATCGCCTCCACGAGAGCCGGATGGGTCCCTCCCACCTCCGTCGCGTGGATGTACGCCGCCGCGTTCGCGAGCAGCTCGCGGTACCCCTCGCCGTAGATCGCCCCGGGCAGCAGGACCCGGGGGTCCTCGGCGGCCTGGGCCCTGAGGCCGGAGATGAACCGCTCGGCGTAGGGGGCGGACCCGACCAGGACCAGCGGCAGCTCCCGCGAGAATCCCCGATATCCCCGGAGGACGCCGTCGGGGTTGTTCTCCGGCTCGAAGCGCGAGACGTAGAGGACGTATCCGCCCCGCTTCAATCCGAGCCGGTCCAGCGTCGCGCTGCCCCCAGGGGCTGGCAGGTCCGAGCCGTACGGAATGAAGGTCGAGGCCAGCCCGAACGAGGACCGGTAGTACTCCTCGATCGCCCTCGCGTCGGTGACGACGACGTCGGGCATCACGCACGAGAGCCGCTCCGAGAGGAAGTAGACGAGCTTCCCCAGCGCATTCCACTTCCTGCGGTTCCGCTCGAGCCCGTCCACGTTCAGCACCACGCGCGTGGAGGCGCCCAGCAGCCGGGGAAGGCGGCACGTCAGCGCGTTCACCGCGTTGCAGACCAGGACCGCGTCGTAGCCCTGGCCGGCCGCGTGGAGCCCGGAGAGGAGGGTGTGGACGACCGTCTCGAAGTACTTCCGGTGGACCGTCGGCACGAAGACGACCCGGACCCCCCGGTGCCGCTCGACCTCCCGCGCCACCAGCCGCCGCCTCGCGTAGACCGTCACCTCGTGCCCGCGCTCCGCCAGCCGGGACGAGAGCTCCTCGGCGAGGGTCTCGAATCCCCCGTACGCGGCGGGGATGCCCCTCGTGCCGAGGATCGCGAGGCGGAGGCCGGCCCGGCGGTCAGGCATCCTGAAATCGCGCCTTTGCCGGATCGGAGGTGAACCAGCGGAGGAGGTCCCGGTCGGACCGCGTCCGCCGCGACTGGATCTCGGCGCGCTTCTCGAGGAGGCGCCGGCGGTTCCTCGCGAGCCACTGGAGGCCGGGGTACGACGAGCGTTCGATGGTCAGGCAGCCCCCGACCACGACGAGGTCCCGGACCAGCGTGCCGCCGAAAGTGGAGACGAGGTGCTCCCTCCCCGCGTTGTTGACCCGGAGAAGGAACCGGTTCTTGACCGAGTGGAGGTTCGCCAGCCGGGGCATCTGGCGGCGGCGCTCCGGCAGGTTCCGGCGCCGGTGCCACGCCAGGGCGGACGGGACGCACCGGGACGTCCACCCGCGCCCCTGTAGGCGCCACGCCAGGTCGACGTCTTCCCGGTAGAGGAAGAAGTCGTCGTCGAAGAAGCCGGTGGAGATCCGGACGTCCTCGAGCGCGGCGCTCCGGTAGAGGGCGGCGCAGCCGGAGACGCCGAAGACCTCGGCGGGGCGGTCGTACTGACCGTGGTCCACCTCGCCCCCCGCGAGGTCGAAGTGACGCCCCGTCCGGGTCATCCAGATCCCGACGGTGTCGACGAGGGCGGTCCGCACGAGGGCCGGGCCCTCGGCGTGGAGGATCTTCCCGGTCACCGCGCCGGTCCGGCCGTGGCCGGGGGCCCCGGCGTCCTCGAGGAGACGCTCCAGGAAGTCCGGCGCCAGGACGACGTCGGCGTTCAGGACGAGGACCCACGCGGCGCCGGCCCGGAGCGCCGTCTCGATCCCCTTGTTGTGCCCGCCCGTGAAGCCGAGGTTCTCCCGGGTGTGGAGGATCCGGAGGGGAAACTCCCCTCTCTTCTGCCATCCGGCCAGGACTCCCCGCGTCCCGTCCTCCGACGCGTTGTCGACGGCCACGACCTCGAAGTCCCGGTAGGTCTGGGCGGAAAGGGTGGGGAGGAGCGAATCGAGGTCGTTCGAGTCGTTGTGCGTGACGAGGGAGACGGCGACGTGGGCCAACTCAGGACTCCCTCGGGAGGAGGGCGCTTCTCCAGCCGAAGCCCAGGAGGCCGGCCGCGACGCGGAGATAGGCGGCCGCGGCGTCGGTCCGGCCGTGGTCCCCTCTCACGACGGGGAGGAGCGCCAGGCGGAGCAGGGCGCCGGCGGCGAGCACGCCCCGGACCGCCAGGCGAACCGGGAGCGCCGCGTGCCGATCCAGGTAGCGGCAGGCGTTTCGCGTATAGAGCGGGAGATAGTCCCGGTACGGAAGGCTTCTCATCGCCGTCCCGCCCACGTGGGTGGCGCGGGCCGACGGAACGTACCGGATCCGGTAGCCCGATTCCAGGAGGCGGGCCGCCAGGTCCACGTCCTCGAACCACGCCGGCAGGAAATTCTCGTCGAACCCTCCGATCTCCTCGAACACGTCGCGGCGGACCAGCAGGGCCGCAGCTGCCGGCTGCTCCACGTCGAAGGCCTCGGATCGTCTACGGTCGAGATACCGTTCCCGTCGGAACCAGGGATTCGAGCGCCAGAGACGGTTCACGAGGAGCGCCTCCCGCGCGAACGACCCGAACGTCGGGAGCTTCCGGAGCTGGAACTCCTCCTGCCCGTCCCCCGAGAGCGCCGGCGCCACCGCCCCCACCGACGGGTCGGCGTCCAGCTCCCGGAGGAGGCGGGCCAGGCCCTCGCGGCCGTCCACGAGCGCTGCGTCCGGGTTGAGGAAGAGGACGGCCCGCGATCCCGCCGCGGCGGAGCTCCGGACCCCCTGGTTGCAGGCGGGGCCGAACCCCGCGTTCCTCTCGTTCCGGATCACCACGGCGCCGGCGCTCCGGGCCGCCTCGGCCGATCCGTCCGTCGAGCCGTTGTCGACGACGACCACCTTGACGCCCGTGGGGACCGAGCGGACCGCGTCGCCCACGTGGGAGGCCGAGAACCACGAGACGATCACGACGGCGACGTCGCCCTGGTGCAGCAGGCCCTCCACGCCCCGAGATTACACGGGCGGTAGTGTTCCGCGGGCGGCCGCCTGTTTCCGTCGCTTGCTTCCCCGGACGCCCACCGGGGAGAATCCGGGTCCCATGCTTTCCCGCGACTTCCTCCGCAAGAACCTCGACCAGATGCCCAGACTCCTCCGCGGCCGCGCCTACGACCCGGGCGCGCTCGAACGCTGGGGGGCCCTCGACGCCGAGCGCCGCGCCCTCATGACCTCCGCCGAGGGGAAGCGGTCCGAGCGGAACGCCGTCTCGGCCGAGGTCGGGAAGAAGAGGAAAGCGGGACAGGACGCGGACGCGGAGCAGGAGCGGTCGAGGTCCCTCGGCGAGGAGATCGCGGCCCTGGAAGCGCGGCTCGCCGCGATCGACGGCGAGCTCGAGGAGTCCGAGAAGGCCCTCCCGAACGTCCCCCACGAGAGCGTCCCCGACGGGGACGACGAGAAGGGGAACGTCGTCGTGAAGGTCCAGGGGACTCCCCGCGCCTTCGCCTTCGAGCCGAAGGCCCACTGGGACCTGGGGCCGGCGCTCGGCATCCTCGACTTCGAGAGGGCCGCCAAGATCACCGGCTCCCGCTTCACCGTCCTCTCGGGAGCCGCCTCGCTCCTGAACCGGGCGCTGATCCAGCTCATGATGGACCTGCACACCCGCGAGCACGGTTATACAGAGCTGCTGCCGCCGTTCGTCGTGAACTCCGCGTCCCTCTTCGGCACCGGGCAGCTCCCGAAATTCGAGCAGGACCTCTTCCGCCTCGCCGGGACCGACTGGTTCCTCGCGCCGACCGCGGAGGTCCCGGTGACGAACATGCACCGGGACGAGATCCTCGCCGAGGAAATTCTCCCGCTCTCGTACTGCGCCTACACCCCCTGCTTCCGCGCCGAGGCCGGGGCCGCGGGCAGGGACACGCGCGGCCTGATCCGGCAGCACCAGTTCGACAAGGTCGAGCTGGTGAAGTTTGTCCGGCCGGAGGATTCGCCCGGCCAGCTCGAGCGGCTGACCCGCGACGCCGAGACCGTGCTGGAGCGGCTGGAGCTCCCCTACCGGCGCGTCCTCCTCTGCCGGGGGGACATGGGGTTCTCCTCGGCCAAGACCTACGACCTCGAGGTCTGGCTCCCCGGCCAGGCGGCCTACCGCGAGATCTCGTCCTGCTCCAGCTTCGAGGCGTTCCAGGCCCGGCGCGCCGCGATCCGTTTCCGGCGGAGCGCCCCGGGAGGGAAGGGGAAGAACGAGTTCCTCCACACGCTCAACGGATCGGGACTCGCGGTCGGCCGGACGCTCGTCGCGATCCTGGAGAACTTCCAGGAATCCGACGGGTCGGTCACCGTCCCCGAGGCGCTCCGCCCGTACTGCGGGGGGCTCGCGTCGATCCGCCCCCCCGGGGCCAGCTGAGGGGCCTCCTCCCCTTTTCCTCCGCCGCCGGCCGGCCGGCGGCGGAAGCCTGCTACACTCCGCGCCCGTCGACTCCCCGCGGACAGGTGGGTGAGTGGCTGAAACCAGCGGTTTGCTAAATCGCCGTAGGTCAAAAGCCTACCGGGGGTTCGAATCCCCCCCTGTCCGCCACTTTGATCGGTTCGGGTCTTCCGGGAGGGAGGAGTGGCCGAGTGGTTTAAGGCGGCGGTCTTGAAAACCGTTGAGCCGCGAGGCTCCGGGGGTTCGAATCCCTCCTCCTCCGCCATCTTCCGGCGGGACCCGGCGACCGGGGCGGAGTTTGAAACCTCCAAACCGTAAGCTGCGTAACTTCAAGGGTATGAATCGTGGGGCGACGAGCGCCCACCGTGTCCCGGAGGAGGCCAGGTGAACCCGAAGAAGAAGTGGCTCATCGGAGGGGGCGCCGCCCTCGTCGTGACCCTCGTCGTCGTCTTCTCGATCGCGTCCCGGAACAAGGACCAGGTGACGGTCACGACCACGAAAGTCGTCAAGACCGACCTGGTCGGAACCGTGAACGGAAACGGGAGGATCCAGGCCCAGAAGAAGGTCGACATCTCGTCCCAGGTGATGGGACAGATCGTCATCCTGGCGGTCCGGGAGGGAGACGTCGTCAAGAAAGGCGACTTCCTCCTCCAGATCGACAAGGTGCAGTACGACGCGAACACCCGCGCCGGACAGGCCGCGCTGGACGCCCTCTTCGCCCAGCGCGAGGCGGACCGCGCGACGAAGATCCAGGCGGGGCTCGACTGGGAGCGCGAGCGGAAGAACTTCGAGGCGAAGATCTCCTCCGAGCAGGTCGCCCAGAAGGCGAAGCTCGCCTACGACTCGGCCGTCGCGGGGCTGAACGCCACGGAGCGGCGGATCGAGCAGGCCCGGGCGCAGCTGGCCGGCAACCACGACTCGCTGAACAAGACGACCCTCACCTCCCCGATCTCCGGCATCGTCACCGCCCGCCCGGTCGAGGCCGGGGAGAACGCGATCATCGGGACGATGAACAACGCCGGGACCGTCCTCCTCACCATCTCCGACATGTCGATCGTGGACGCGGAGATGGAGGTCGACGAGACCGACATCCCGCGCGTGAAGGTCGGGCAGAAAGCGAAACTGACGCTCGACGCTTTCCCGGGGAAGAAATTCACCGGGGTGGTCCGGGAGGTCGGCGGCAGCCCGATCACGAAGTCCGCCCTCGGGACCGATGCGACCGCCGTCAACTTCAAGGTGAAGGTCCAGCTCGACGAGCCGCCCCAGGGGATCCGGCCCGGCTTCTCGGTCTCCGGGGAGATCGAGACCGACCGGCGGGCCGGAACCCTGGCGATCCCCATCCCGGCTCTCGTCGTCTCCAGCGAGGAGGCCCTCGTCCGTCTCGGGAAGGGGAAGGAAGC